>PUPH01000093.1 GCA_003553085.1 Thermoplasmata archaeon | reverse complement strand
TTAGAAGCATCGACGTAACATTTTAAATAGAAAAACACATAACTGTGGTCGATAACATGGCATGGGAACAAAACGAAATCAGGAATCTCAAGGTAAATCATTACATGATGATCGACGATGAACCTTGCAAGATAAAAAGCATAAACACTTCTAAACCCGGGAAACATGGAGAAGCTAAAGCCAGGATCCAAGGTATAGGTATCTTCGATGGAAAGAAACACAGTTTGATAAGTCCGGTCACTCACAAAGTTCGAGTCCCCATCATCGATAAAAGAAAGGGGCAAGTCATAAGTATACAGGGTAACGAAGTAAAGATAATGGATATGGAAACCTACGAAACATTCGGTCTGGCCGTCGAGGACGACGAGATAATGGATAAGATAGAACAGGGTCAGGAAGTCGATTATCTGGAAACCGTCGGCAAGAAGAAGATCACACGGGTGTAAAAGATAACGGTATTTGCCAGCGCTAGTGATGATCACGAAAGTTCGAAGTACGTAATTTTTGGAGTTCCTTTCGATAAAACTTCATCATTCAGGTTGGGCAGTGTAAAGGCTCCGGAGCATATAAGGAAGGCTTCTTATTGTTTTGAACCGTACATGATGGAGTACGGCGTGGATCTGAACAGGATAGGGTTTCATGATCTGGGTGACATAGTAGAGTATTCTCTAGAAGATCTTGAAACTTCGGTAATAGATGCTGTGAACAAACTGCTTACCCATGGTAAATTTCCTATAATACTCGGTGGAGAACATTCCATAACACCACATGTGGTCTCGGCCTACGATGACGTCGGCGTGGTGATCCTCGACGCACATCTGGATCACAGGGATACTTACGAAGGGATGAAAAACAGTCACGCTACAGCTTCCCGTCGAGTGTCTGAACTGACAGACGAACTGCTGATCTGTGGAGTACGTTCCATCTCATCGGACGAGATAGATGAAGAATTACCCCAATATATCACATCCGGAGAATTATCATCCATGCAGGACCCTGCTGGTTACATCGACGAGCGTGTAAAAGGTGGATCCGTTTATCTATCCATAGATATGGACGTTTTGGACCCCTCTTTCGCACCGGGGGTCGGGAATCCCGAGCCGTTCGGTATAAAACCTAAGATCATCAAAGATATTATCAGCAGACTATCGGATAGACTGGTAGGTATGGATATCGTGGAAGTTACCCCCGAATACGATCCAGGAGAGATAACATCCAATCTGGCTGCTAGGTTAGTTTACGAGTTGATCGGTTCGAGGGAAGGTTCTAAGCGATAGTATCCAGTTCTTTCTTCATTCCTTTTGGAACCATCAGGTGTTTTGACTTTACACCGGTGGTCACTATCATCACCCTGAGTATATCGTCCAACTCTGGATCGACGTTGCATCCCCAGATTATATGAGCGTCTTCGCTCACCTTGTTTTCTATCTCTTCCACCACCAGTTCGGCCTCTCTGATGGTCATGCTGCTTCCACCGGTAACGTTGACCAAAGCTCCTCTGGCTCCGGTTATGTCGACGTCGAGAAGTGGTGAATTGATAGCTTCTTCTATGGCTTCGAGGGATCTGTTATCACCTGTGGCACTGGATTCGCCCATACCGACCATGGCCAAACCCGAACCCTGCATTATGGTTTTCAGGTCGTTGTAATCAAGGTTGACCAATCCTGGTTTGGTGATCATCTCGGTCAAACCTTTGATGGATCTCATCAAGATCTCATCAGCCACCTTGAAAGCTTTGTTCAATGACATACGAGGATATAGTTCGACTAATTTGTCATTGGGTACGACGATGACGGTGTCGGTAAGATCCTTCATCCGTTTTATTCCCCAAAACGCGTTCTTTTCACGAGATTTACCTTCTGCTGCGAAGGGTTTGGTCATCACGGCGATGGTCAAAGCTCCTTTCTCTTTGGCCAGTTTTGCTACCGGTGTTACCGATCCGGTACCAGTTCCACCACCAAGACCGCATGTCAAGAACACTATATCGGCACCATCCAACAATGGTTCAAATTCCTCTATGGCTTCTTCAGCCGCCCTTTCACCCACTTCGGGTTTAGCGCCGGCACCGAGACCTCGAGTCAGATTTCGACCCATGAGCACTTTTCTGTCGGCGTTGACGCTCAAAAGATGTTGAGCATCTGTGTTGGCCGCTACTAACTTTGCGCCCTTTACACCTTCCTCAGCTATACGATTCAGGGTGTTACATCCTGCACCACCGAGACCAACTATGACTATGTTCGTTTGAAGGCCCTGTAAAACCTCCATCAGTTCGCTGTCAGTGTCTTTGTCAGTCATACCCTCTGTCCTATCCTTATCATCTTCCAATGCATTTCTTATGAAGGAATCCATGATCCTATTCGCTCCTGGTATTTTATATACTGGGAGTATGATTTGAAGCCTTTATAATCTTTGTGGATAGCACTATAATTACGTGGTGCTAAAGAGGAAAGATCTGGGAGGGGGAAGTTCTCCCTCTTTAGAAGAGAGAACCAAGTCCTGCCGCAGCTTCTTCCTTTTCCTTTTCCTCGTCTCTGTCGTCTTCTTCCTCTTCTTCTTCCTTTTCTTCTTCTGCTTCCTCTGCAGCAGGTGCTGCGGAGACCCCGGCTGTTGGCATCGCTATGCCTTCTTCAATGGCCTTTTCGATGTCTACATCTTCAAGGCATGCAGTTAGAGCCTTTATCCTTGACTCATCCGGTTCGACACCAGCTGCATTCAGGATACCTGCGATCCCTTCTTCGTTGATCTCTTTACCCGCCGTGTGAAGCACCAAAGCGCTGTATACATATTCCATATTCTATGCCTCCTTGAATTTGATCTCTTTATTTATCTTCATCTAAACCTAACTTCTTTATCAGTTCGCTTCCAAGCACATCTGGGTCCAATTTAGCCGCTAAACTTAGCATATCCCTGTGCGCCTGTGACAGTTTCAACTTGACAGTCTCATCTACCATTATATCGGTGTTGAAAGCCAATGAGAACGCGTCTCGATGGGCTTTCATTATCATGGACTCTATAGTCATAGAGGTCGGATATGCGGCGTTCACCGATAAGTTGAAAGCGGACTGTGAAGCCTTCTTGATGTCCTCAAAGTAGCTCTGAGGATCTATATCGAGTGTTTCTTTTTCGAACAGGTTACCTTCTTCATAAACTATCCTAAGGTCCAGTCCGACGGTGATGGGATGTATCTCAAGACGTGTAAGCATCTTGGCAAGGTCATCAGAGATTGGTTCTCCTTCCTTGGCCACCACCTTCGTTTTGTTGATCTTGACCTTTCCACTCTGGATCGAAGCTGGGATACCCGCTTTCTGCAGATCCCCAACGATGGGTCCAGGCTTGAAAGGAGTGTCGCCCTTTTCAACTTTGATGTTGTTCGGAGCGATGTCCCCGCCCCTAGCTGGGGCACTGGTCTTTGTAGATTCCATACGTTTGAACAACTTGAACGGATTGAGGTCAGTGGTAACAAGGGCTGTTTGCCCGCTAAGATACTCTTTCAACTCTTCCATCCCATCCCTTTTCGACGATACGTTGTCGAGTGCACGTTCGATCAGTGTATTACGTGAAACTATAAGGTTTACCGTACCTCTCAATCTAGCCCTCATCTGCTGCATCTGTAGTGATGGTATGTTCTCGATATCGACTACAGCAACTACAGGGCTGACTTCGAGTAAGTTGGTCAAACGCTCGACTTCTTTCTTTTTCCATGTTGGTACCGTAACCATGATATCCCCTCACATCAACCTCACTGAAGGACCCATCGTGGTCTTCAGGTATATACTGTCGATGTTCATTCTTCCTCTTTCAAGTTCGTCCATGATCCTCCGGATGACGGTATCGATGTTATCGGCTATCTCCTCTGGGTCCATATCCACGGTACCGACAGGTGCGTGGAAGGTCCTTTTGTCTTTGGAGCGTACGAGTACCGTATTCCTCAGTGAATTGATGGTGTTTCCTATGTCCATATTCGGGGTTACCGGTGTCGGCATCTTACCCTTCGGTCCGAGTATGGCACCGAGGCCTCTACCGATGACAGGCATCAACGGTGGTTCTGCTAAGAAAAACTGATGCTCCTCCGCTACAGCCCTGGCTTCTTTTTTATCTTCTGCCAGTTCGTCTAACCTTTGGGGTTCTATAACAGTGTCTGCATGTTCTTTGGCCTTCAAAGCAAGTTCACCGGAACCGAACACACCAACCTTGATCTCCTTCCCTCTTCCATGGGGAAGTAAGATCTCCTGATTGACCCTTTTATCGGGTATGCTCAGATCTATATCCCTTAGATTTACCGCCAATTCCAGGCTCTCGGTAAAGTTCCTCGAGGGGGCCTGGTCAAGCGCTTTCTTGACTACTTTCAATATGTCTTCATCTGCCACGTGAATACCTCCTGTAGTACCAACGGTGTTCTCCCACCACGACCATAAAGCCGTGTAGGGAAAACCTCCTACAGGTAGGTGCTACGAAAGGGGATAGATATTTAAACATTTTGGACAACAGGAGGGTCGAGTTGATTACATATTGATATATCGGGCGGCTACACCGGTGATCGGGACAGGATGTGTTTATATATCACGTAAAGATTGTTCGATGTATTCAAAGGTGAGTATATTGGAAATACCGGACAAGATCAAGGAAAGCATCGAAGAACAAGGTGGGCTCGAAAAGATAAAGATGGGTATGTTGGATAAAGAGGATGCAGACCTTTCGAGTAAGGTGTTCAAAGGACTATCGGACCCACTCCGTGTCAGGATAGTACACGCATTGAGTTCACAGCCCATGTGCGTGTGCGTCATAAAACAGATATTGAACGTATCTGATTCAAAACTGTCATACCACCTTTCGATATTGAAGGAATCCGGATTGATAGAAAGTGTTCATGAAAAGAATTGGATAATCTACGAGTCCACCGAACTCGGACGTCGATCCTGTGAGCTCATGGAAGATCACATTTTAGATCCGCTAAACGACCGGTACTGAATAGTTACGACTCAATTCTCTTTTTGCACGACGGATGAACTTGGGCAGACCTTCCACATCCTTGATATCCTTCTTAACATACTTTATGATGTCCCTTCGATAGTCCATATGACACTTGATCTCATTGGCCCCACAGGCCTTCTTTATCCTGTAAGCCAACCTACCCCCGGTCTTATCCCAGTCCGTTAGCACGATTATCTCCTCGTATTTCCCCCTTAAACTCTCGATTATGTGGAAGATGGACCTCCTTTTTTTGATACGTATTATCGAGCCGGGAAATCCCAGCTCTCTAAGAGCTTTGACATCTTTCCTGCCCTCGACCACTATGGGAACTGTCCTGTTCTTCTCACGTATGACCTCGATCACTTCGGTCACACCCTCTAGCCGTTCTTTCATCCTCATTTCCTTTCACTGTATGATTTCAATGAATTGGATACTTTATAAACGTTTAGACCGTTCAAGAAGACCCTCTTACTCCTGCTAGTCTTGCCTTTGACTATGATTATATCATCGCCGGGTATCCCAAAAACATCGGAGAGTAATGATATCAATGCCAGATTGGCTTTACCGTCTATAGGCTCCTCCGTCAAGTAGATCTCCAAACAATCCCTCCATGGATTAACACCTTGGATCCCCGTCCTCGATGAGCCGGGGTTAAGACATATATCGATATATACCCCTCCATCTCCAGGGGATAACACACCTTTGATCTCATCATCCATATCCAAAGCACCTTTCAGCATACATAACGGATGGAACTGCCTCCGTGCTGTTTGACCGCGTCGGAGACGTTATCGAATCCTGTCAAGATGGACATCAATTTGATCTTGTGTTGATACTGTGGATCGACCCTTGCTCCGAAGATCACTCCTGCTTTAGGATCAAGCTCCGAAGTCACTTTGCTGACCACTTGGTCCATATGTCTTAGAGAAAAATCCGTCCCACCGGTCACGTGTATCAGCGCCTTTTTGGCACCCTTGTAATCCACTGGTAAAAAAGGATTCCTACTGGCTTCCTCGACCACCCTAAGAGGTTCATCTATACTGGCCTGGCCTCTCATCAGTGTCGATACACCACCGCTCCCCAGGACCGACCTGAGGTCGTTGAAATCCAGGTTGATCAACGATGGGAGTGTCACCGTTTCCGTCACACTCTTTATCAGATCCGATATCAACGAATCCATCACACCGAACCCCTGATCCACGGGTAGATCCGGGACCACATCCATGAGGGTGTCGTTCTCCAGTACGATGGTGGAGTTTGAGCAGGACTCTATCTTCTTCAAGCTCCTCATGGCCAATCTTCTTTTAGAACTCCCCTCCCATCTGAAAGGCATGGTCACTATACTGATAACCATGGACTTACACCGCTGAGCGATGGAGCATACCACAGGAGCCGCTCCGGTCCCCGTACCACCACCCAATCCCGCGGTCACGAACACGAGGTCCGCTTCCTTGAAAAGACTTTTAAAACCAGATCCGGCACTCTCGGCACATCTCTCGCCCAATCTAGGGTCGCCGCCGGCACCTAATCCACGATTCAACTCCTTACCTATGAGCATCCTTGTGTCAGCGCTTACGTTCGATAGGTGTTCCCTGTCGGTGTTCACAGCTATGGTCTCCGCCCCGTAGATGCCGAGGTTATTGAGGCGATTGATGCTGTTGCATCCAGCCCCACCTACACCTAAAACTAATACTGAAAGACTTGGAGTTTCCTCCAATCCGACGGAATAATCTGTCGCTACCACTTTTACCACCGATCTAGATGAGTGATCGACTCCTCAATTACCGACTTGATGGTCAGGGTCACATCTGAAGCTTCTCTTTCTTATACTGTTTTATCCTGTCCTTTACATACTCCCTTACAGCCGTTCTGATAGCGTCATCTACATTGATAGATTCGCCTTCGTTGACGAGATTTTCGATATCATCGACGTTCTTCTTGGGAAGATCCACTGTTACCTTGTGGATGTGTTCAGGAGCGTTCTTGTTTTCTATAAGATTGGTTATAGCTGTACGTATAGCATCAGATACTGTGGAAAATTCTCCCCGCTCTACCAGCTTTTCCAATCCATCCGAGAGTTCTGTTGGGATCCTGACGGTTATCCTTTTTGTGTCCGACGCCATTTTGGCACCTGTGTATTTTTAGTCTGACATATTTCAACATTACGTCAGACAAATATGTAATTGGTCTAACGGGATTTAAATATTTCGGTGTTTTGTCATATAATATCAAGCATGTGTGAGGTTTTGGTCCTTGATTTCTGTTTGATAGTGTAGGAAAAAATTTAATATCTATATGTAGAATCTATGAACGACATGGCTGATGATCAAAACCAGATGGATAACGTATTTGTCGATCGAGAAAAGGAACTAAAACTCCTTAACAACGAGATGAAAGAGGTCTTGGGATCCAACGGACGTCTGGTTTTGTTGAAGGGGGAGGCAGGAGTAGGAAAGACGGCCGTGGCAAAAGAATTCATAGGTCGATGCTCAGAACAAGGTTTTAACGTGCTCTAAGGCAGATGTCTTTATTTCGAAAGCACCGATCCCTACATACCTTTCTTTGAAGCACTGAAAGACTATATGTCAGATGAAAAGGAGGAAGATGATTTCAATGGAGGCGTCGGTTCATCCATGATCGCACATTCATTACCACAAACATCTTCCACAGGAGTACCAATGAGCCTCTTGGGAGTCACCACCGAAGAGAAGGAAGAACAGGCCCTGAACATATCCTTAACAGATAGAAGAGAGATGATGTTCGACACGGTCACGGACCTGATAGTGAAACTAGCGGAACAGGATCCGGTACTACTCTTTATCGATGACCTCCAGTGGATAGATGGTGCCTCTGCACAGCTCCTTCATCATCTTACCAGACATATCCGTAATAGTAGAGTCTTCATCATGGGTGCATACAGACCTGAAGAGCTCACCCGTGAGGAAGAATTTCCCATGGAATCCGTATTGGATAGGATGAGAGAAGAACGTTTATTCGAGGAGATAGAACTCGATAGATTGGATTTTAAAAATTCGTCGATGATGATAAAGAATATTTTACAGTCGGAGGACCTTCCACAATCGTTTTTACTGATGTTATTTAGGGAAACCGAGGGGAACCCGTACTATATAACGGAGATACTGAATTCCATGGTGGATGAAGGAGTTATCGATCCATATTCCTACGACTGGAACCCTGAAGAGACATTGAGTGACGTCATGATACCCCCTTCTATCAAAGACATAACCAGCAGACGGATCGAAAGACTCAACAGAGAAGAGAAAAAGGTCCTCATGTATGCATCGGTAGTTGGTACCGAGTTCGATTTTCAGGTGCTTGAAAGATCCATGGGTATAGATGTCATAGAATTATTGGATATAATCGATGAGCTGGAGAACCGAGGTTTGATACATGAAACCGAGACCGGCGATGAAGAGGTCTTCAGATTTAATCACGTTCAGATACGTTTGACCATGTACTCTAGTATGGGTAAGAGCCGTAAACGTGTGCTGCATAACCAGATCGGAAAGGCGATAGAAGATGTATATCAGGATGATCTAGACGACCACATCTTTGCACTCAGCCGCCACTTCTTTGAAGGAAAGAACTATGAAAAAGCCTATGACTACTCACTAAAAGCAGCAGAAAAAGCCATAGGTAGTTTTGCCATTGAGTACGCTATCGAACACTATCTGAATGCAAGAGAAGCTCTTAAAAGAATATCTACAGACGATAAAGACGAAGAAGAGATGAAGATAGTCGGGCAGATAGGTGATCTGGCATACGAAGTCAGCGATTGGGAAATTGCAAAGGATGCTTTCGAGGACCTGTTAGAGCTCTCAAAAAAGATGGACGACAGAGCCATGGAGGCGGAAGCCCTTCGTATGCTCGGACACATCTTGAAGGAATTACAGGATTACACGGATGCTGATAGATACTATGAGAGGTCCCTGAAGATCTCGGAGGAGATCGGAGACAAAAGAGGTATCGCCGACTCCAATAAAGGTCTTGGATATATCCACTGGCGACAAGGCATGTTCGAAGAGGCGATAGAACACTACAAAACCGCTGTGGAAGTCGCTGAAGAAGCCGGTGCGGATTCCATAAGATCTCTAACGTACATAGACATGGGTAATACCTACGCACATAGGGGTGAAAACGACAGAGCCATAGAGTACTACAATAAAGCCATCCCAACTCTTACGGAGAGGAGTTCATGGAGAGAACTCGCAAGAGCGCACAATAACCTCGGCGATCAGTTGATGAAAAAAGGTGAGTGGGAGCTGGCTCTGGAAAACTTTGATAAGACCATAGATTATGCAAAGAAGATCGGTTGTAAAATGTTCATAGGGTGGGGATACTTCAACAAGGCAGAAGCACTAGGAGGCATGGGAGAACCTAAGAAGGGGGAGATATATGCGAACAGAGCTGAGAGTATAGTCAGAAACCTCAATGATATGGTTGGTGTATCGTCCGTTTACCGGGTCAAGGGTATATTGAAAAAGGCCGAGGGAAGGTATGATGAGGCTTTGGACTTTATGTGGAAGGCCATGGAGGCTATAGCGGAGATAGATATACCGTTCACGAAGGCTGAAACAAAGTACAACATAGGAACTATATACTTGGCTAAGGGTGATGTAGATAAGGCGAGGATGTACTTCGAAGATGCAAGATCGACCTTCATCAGGATCGGTGCAAAACAGTTATTAAATAAGACAGAGGAACGATTGGAAGCATTGGCCGATGGATGATAATTTTTTAATACCTAACAGTATTATGGACACC
>PUPH01000054.1 GCA_003553085.1 Thermoplasmata archaeon | reverse complement strand
TGGATGATCCAGTTAAAACAAATGTGGTGGAACTGTTATCTACTTCATGATCCCAAATGCGCTGTATTACAGAAGGAAGCTCTTTATTCTCGTTCACGAGATAGGGAAATTCGTCTATGACCACTATCGCGTCCTTTTTGACTAGGTATTTGAGGATTTTATCCCATTCCTTACGTATTTCGGTTACATCAGGGTACTTTTCCGAGATATCATCTATGAAATAGTCCATCTGTTGTTCTGCAGTTCCCTGTATGGCTTGATGGTAGACCGCTTTATCATGACCCTTTATCGATTCGATAACCATACTCGTTTTTCCTATCCGTCTTCGACCATAAACGACAGCAAGCTTCGGTTCATCACTTTTATAGAGTGAATCTAATCTTTTGAGTTCAGATCTCCGGTTGACGAAATCTTTCATGTATTAAGATTGTAAAAGGTGGGATAAAACATTTTTGGTTTAGTGAGTTTAGACTAACTTAGTATGGTCTAACTTAGCACAGACTATTTAAGATCGATGTTCCTGCCACTTTTGAACCGCAGAACACTTCGGATATATCGCTGAAAAGGCTGGAAAGACCTAGATTTTGTAGAGAACCGGAAGTCGATATCGTTTTGCCCAAGATGAAGAAGGCCTTTGAAGTGAAATATACGTCCAATGTTTCGAAAGACCAGGCGAAGGATATTTTAGAGCTTTCCGAAGATCTCGATCTTTATCTCGTGACCAACGATGTTTACGATGATATCGATGGTAGAACAGTCCACGTAGTGCCTCTCTGGCTCTTATGTTTGATGGTGTGATCGCCTATGATGATAGGGCTGCTGAGTTTTCTGCTCATAATCCTCTTAGGCCTTAAGATGGTTGAGGATCTCGATGATAGTACGAAGATATCCCGTTCTTTTACTCATCCTAAATGATGTCGATATATATGGCCTGTAGGGATCCTTATTAGCTATGCTGACTGGGCATGTAGAGGGAGCTATGGCAGGATATCTCCAGGTAGTACACGGGTATGGATTCGATGGTGGTCCTTTCTACGATCTCATTAACACATCAGAACTCTACGATGAGCGAAACTCTTTAGGAATTGTAGAACTATCGTTGAAAACGATTCAGTACCTTTTCGATGAAATCCGACTTGTTTTTGGTGTACTCCTTTCTACCGATCTTATCGTCCCTCCACAACCGGAGTTTCAACCTACCGTACTCCTCTGCGACATCTCTGTTTTTTACCAGATGATCCCTGAACAGGAGGTGGTCCTCGTATCTTTGATCCCCTTTTTCGAACATGTGTATATGATGTGTCCTGTTTTCCGGAGTACCCTTGACGAAGTAGTATCTACCCTCTACACCTTTCTCACCCATATATCCGTAACCACAGTCCTCTATACCTTCGATCTGACTTTCCGGGTCTTTAGAGCTGATGGCTATATCCACGATAGGTTTTGCCGGCAGCCAAGGTACGAAAGTGCTGCCGACGTGCTGTATCTCGGTCAGATCCGTGTTGTGCCGTAGAGATCTCTTCTCTTTTGTAAATTCACTAATCCACAACCCGGTGTGCGGCATCAGTGATACCTTGTCGTTGGCCAGACCCAGTAGATCTTGTTCTCTGAACAGGTCTGGGAGGTGGTTTGGTCTCAAAAAAACGTGGAAGTAATAGTCGTAAACCAGTAAGGCTTTCTGGGGGTCCAACCATCGGTAGCTGAAAGTCAGTCCGTGGTCTTCTCCCTCTCCCTTGACCACATGGTCCCAAGTATCTCGATCGATATCTACCTCACATCGGAAGAAATAGGCATGAAATTCTTCATCGTCCACTGCACTGGCTATATCCGCCTCTCCCAGCATCTTTACATGCCTTAGGTCGGTGAGTCCGGATTCCTCGTAAACCTCCCTCTTCAATCCTTCTGCAGGATCCTCCGCCCCTTCTAGAGTGCCTCCCGGCACCAGAAGTGGTACGTCCGGGAAGTCCTTGTGGGCGAAGGCCAGCATCTGCTTCTTTTCACCCCTTTCTCTGAGTATGTAGGCGAATACCTTCTCTACCATGAGGTGCTCATACCATGGGATGTGGTTATAATTTACTGAACCGTTGTCTTGTTTTGGGGTGATTTAATAAATCTTCTAAAACTATTTAACTCTCGTTAACTATATTTCACCGATGGCCATAAAGAACGCCTTCACCGTGGACGTCGAGGAGTGGTTCCACATATGCGGTGTCGAATCCCTCCTGGACAAGTCGAAGTGGGGTTCGTACGAGTCCCGGGTAGTTCAGAACACTACCCGTTTACTGGACCTGCTGGATGATCACCAGGTGAAGGGGACCTTTTTCGTACTCGGTTGGATAGCCGAGAGGTATCCGGAGATGGTCGGTGATATCTACGATAGAGGCCACGAGATCGGCACACACGGTCTGGACCACCGCCCGGTTTACAGGCTGAAGCCGGAACGGTTCAGGAAGAACCTGAGGAGGTCTCTGGATATCCTGGAGGATATCACCGGAGAGAGGACCGAGATGCACAGAGCGCCCTCCTTTTCCATACACGAGAAAGCGGCTTGGGCCTTCGACGTGATGGCCGACGAGGGGATACGGTACGACTCTTCCATATTCTTCGGCCGTAGGGACATAGGAGGTACGGAGTCTCCCCTGTTCTTCGAAAGGGCGGTCTTCGGGATATACACCCCCAATGGTCTTATCGTGGAGTATCCCATAACGACGAAGAGTATAATGGGAAAGAGCGTCCCGGTGACCGGTGGAGGATACATGAGGGCCACACCAAAGTTCGTACTGAAAAGATTGATCGATTCCATGCATGAAGAAGGATTACCCATATGTTTGTACGCCCATCCTTCAGACATAGATCCTGACCGATTGGTACCCGAGGGCATCGGTCTGCGTAAAAGGTTCAACGCAAGGGTGGGTGTGAAGACCGCGGAGAAGAAACTGCGTTTTTTACTGGAAAACTACGAATTCTGCCCAATGGGCGAGATCATAGACGGGGCAGAGATACTCTCTTTCAAGCGGCTGCGGCGTTGAATATTTCGAATGAGTTATATACTTAATGAGTTTAATACCAGTCAGATGGAGATAATAAACGACCATCCACCCATGGAAGCTACCGTGGATCTATTGAACTCCGCCTTCGGTTACTGGGGCGACGAAGAGTTGTTCCGATGGAGGTACTTCGATTATCCCGGCTACTCGGCAGATCATAACTACTACATCATGGACGAGGACGAGCTGATAGCTTTCACCAGGTTGTACTCTCAGATGCTCGAGGCGGATGGTCCTTTGAATGCCTATACGTGGGGCGATTCCGTAGTACACGAAGATCATCGGGGTAAGGGGTTGTATACCAGGTTGAAGGAGATAGAGGAGGAACGTACTTCCAGAGAGGCGGATCTTTCCATGTCATTCAACACCAAGGATAAGATACCGTACTACGTTCATCTCAAAGACGGCTGGGGTGTGAAGCAGATCCCGCTGTACCTGAAGATATTGTCGCCCTCCGTGGTGTTGAAGCAGTACATGGAGGAGGGATTACGGAACAGGCCTTGGCTGAAGAGGGGTCTGGATATATTCGGATCCCGGCTGGTGCTGGATGTCGAGGGTGAAGAGGTGGAGCTTTCGGAGGTGTTGGATAAGGGTGAAGGTGGATTCAAGTTCAAGATCCCCATGAAAGGTGACAGGTTCGCCAAACTGGTGGAAGGCCTGACCTCGGTGAGGGATCTTCGTTCGGTATTCTCTGATAGCGGAGGATCCGAGAGGGAGACGGTCGATCTGCCCGTGGAACATGGGGATTCGGTGGAGCTTTCCGAAGTGATGGAACTCTATTCTAAGGTGTTGAAGGGTTACGACGTGATGTTTCAAAGGAGTGAAGAGCAGGTGGCACACATGCTTCGGTACCCACACATAGTGGACGTGATGACCGTGCGTGAGGATGATCTGGTCGGTTTTGCGGTGATCGGAAAGCATCCTAAACCGTACCTGAACGAGTTCAGGGTACTGGACATGGTGTACGACGATCTATCGGTTTACGACGTCCTCTTGGAAGAGATAGAATCTACCGGTGATCTGATGGGTGCCGATTCGATATTCATGGTCTCTCCGGATGCTGTTCCTCCCGGCTGGGTGGAGGTCGGGAACAGGGTGATCATGTGGGATAAGGTAGATCTGTTCGAGTCTGAGAACTGGCGTCTAGGGATATACGATATGGTTTGATTTACTGGGCACATACTTATTTAGAAGGATATGTATAACCAGATGGATGAAGATACTCATAATAGGGAGCCGGAGTTTTCCACCTGGGATCGGGGGTATCGAGAGGTACGTTTACGAGTTCTCCAAAGCGGCTTCTAAGATGGGTCACGATATAACGGTCATAGTTCAGAGGCGCGAGGGTGAGAAGAAGTACGAACGGTTCGGTAACGTGGAGGTCATACGGTGTTACGCCACATCCGTTAAACCTCTGGACAGGTTGTTCATGTACTTTCAAACTATATTGAATAAGAAAGGGGAGTACGATGTTTACTGGGGGCACGGTACGGTGGGCGATCTTCTCCACCGCTGGAAGCCCTACGTATATACGAAGCACGGCTTCACCTCTTTACGGGGCGATAGGAACGTCGTCTCTAACTGGATACTGAAGAAGCTGGAGTTCAGCGTACTGGATAAAGCGGACATGGTGACCGCTGTGGATCTGCAGTCTTACAAGATCGTCAAGAAGTACAATCCGGAGACCTATCTCATGGAGAACGGTATCGATGTGGATAGGTTCTCCAAGGAGTACGATAACCCGTACGATGGTTCCGGGAACGTACTCTTCGTCGGCCGTTTGGTGGAGTCTAAAGGGGTGATCGACATCATGGATGCCGTGGAGGGTATGAAGAAAGTTTGTTTGCACATGGTCGGCAGCGGGCCTCTCGAGGGGGAGATAAAGAGTAGGGAGTCGGAGAACATCGTATTCCACGGCAAGGTGGATAAGGTGGAAGGCTACTTCCAGCACGCCGACGCCTTCGTACTGCCCAGCTATCACGAGGGATTCCCCACCACTGTGCTGGAGGCCATGGCTGCAAAGACACCCTGCATAATGACGGACTTACCTGCCTTTAAAGGTAATTTCTCCCACGGACGCGACTGTCTTCTTTTCGAACCCGGCGACGTGGAGGCCATGCAGAAGTACATCAAGATGACCTTGGAGGACGATAAACTCGCAAAACATTTAACCCAAAGAGCGTATAATAAGGTAAAAAGAGAGTATTCCTGGGAAGCGAAGACCAAGGAGATACTCCAGCTCTTTGAAGAGTTGATCGATAAAAGGCAGAATTGATATGAAGCAGATCAAGTCCGGGATAATAACGACAACCTACAGGTGCAACGCCAGATGTGTGATGTGTAACATCTGGAAGAACCCTTCTGATATTGAAGAGGAGTTCGAACCAGAGGACCTGAGAAGTTTACCGGATGTTAAGGGATTCAACATCACCGGCGGAGAACCGTTTTTAAGGAAAGACCTGGCCGAGATAGTCGAGGTATTGCGTCCGAAGAGCAAGAGGATAGTGGTGAGCACCAACGGTTACTACACGAACAGGGTGCTCAGACTGGCCAAACGGTTCCCGGAAGTCGGCTATCGTATCAGTCTAGAGGGGCTGCCGGCCGCCAACGACGAGTTACGCGGTCTGAAGGACGGCTTCGACCACGGTCTTCGGACACTGCTGAAGTTGAGGGCCATGGGCGTTGAGGACATCGGCGTGGCAATCACCGTGTCGGATAGGAACGCCAAGGATCTGCTGGAGTTGTACGAGCTGGCGGATGCTATGGGGATCGAGTTCGCCACCGCCGTTGTGCACAACAGCTTCTACTTCCACAAGTTCGATAACAGGATCGAGGACCCGGAACTGGTGGCCGGTGAATTCGAGAAGCTGGTCGATAGGTTGCTTTCTACCAGGAGTGTAAAGAACTGGTATCGGGCGTACTTCAACGCGGGTCTGGCCGGGCGCGCACGGGGAGCCAACAGACCTTTACCGTGCACCATGGGAACCGATATCTTCTTCCTTAGTCCCTTCGGAGAGATAAAACCGTGTAATGGTATGGACTTCAGCATCGGGAACATAAAAGAGCAGGATTTCAACCAGATCTGGAACTCGCCTAAAGCGGCGGAGATGCGGGATGCGGTGAAGAAGTGCGACAAGCAGTGCTGGATGATCGGCAGCGCTTCTCCGGCCATGAAAGACGACTTCTGGACCGTGACCAGGTGGGTGCTGAAGGCCAAGTTCGGCGGTAAGATACCGGAATTATAGGTAAGAAATATCTTTTGTAGGATCTACCTTCGATATGTCTTCTTATCATAATAGATCAGTGATCCGATAGATAAACAAGATATCACCGATATGACAATAGCTAAGATCAACCAACTGGGCCAAGAGGCCCGTGGTCCTGTATCTTCTTTACCAGTCAAGAATGGATAGGTCTCACCATCCACGATATTCCAGATATGATCGTGGTCGATATCATCGGGGTCATCCACAGCGGTGATATCCCAACCGGCATCGATGTATGTGTTCACATCTTTCATCTCCGAGGTGGTCATACCTGTTCCCCCATCACTCTCTGTAAGGCCGCTTGTTTCAACGTCCCAGAAACTGTTAACTGCTGTACCTTGATATTGATTACCGACGAGTCCCCCAGGCCATCTGGTACTGGTTACCTGACCCACGGAATACGAGTCGGTTATACTTCCATAATTTTGTCCTGTAAGTCCACCGGTAGAACTCTGCCCCCTCACGCTATTCTTTGAATAGGAGTTGGATATCCTATCCCAGTTGTACCCAACGAGTCCTCCTACATTTGATTGGCCATTTACATCTCCTCGAGAGCTGGATGTCGATATTCTATGGAGGTTACTTCCCACTATCCCTCCCACGTATCGGTCTCCCTCGGTAGTACCTTGTACATGTGTGTTAGCGATAGTACCTCTATTCGATCCTACGAGCCCACCTACATAACTACCGCCTGAGACGCTTATATCTTTCAGTCGTAAATTCCTGATCGAACCTCGGTCGTTAATACCGAACATGCCTATACCGTATGAAAAGGGCTGTTCCAAGCTAAGGTTAGAAATTTTATGACCGTTCCCGTTGAAATCTGTTGATATATATGGGATAAACAAACCCGGTTCCGAGGCGAGATCTATATCCGACACAAGACGGAATCCATATTCGCTTCTATCGGAAAATCCAAGTAAGTCACGGATACCCTGTATACCGTCTATCTCAAAATGATGGTCCGAAGGTACAAGAGTATCTTTATAATCGGAGATCTCAAGCTGCATGTTGTTCGTTAACCAGTCGTTGAACTGTTCGTGGAAGAGTCCGCCTATAGTTACATAACTGGCTCCGTTTATCTGTACCGAATCGAGGTCGTAATAGGAATTTTTTATCTGGCTATTACGGGTGTCTCCCACCAGTCCGCCTACCCAACTATTTCCATCCACATCACCCATTGCATAGGAATCCGATATCCTTCCACCTCCCCAATTGTTCCCAACCAGTCCTCCTACCCTTGAATTGCCTTCAACATCGCACTGGGAGTATGAATCATCAAGCTTACCGATGTTATATCCCAAAAGGCCACCCACATGTTCGTTTCCCATCACATATCCGTATGAATATGTGTTGTGGACGGTTCCTCCTTCGTCATTTAAGCCGATCAGTCCACCTACTTGATTTCCACCGGACACTCTATCTTCACTAAAATGTGAGTCATAAACTCTTCCGTCCTCGTTCCTTCCAACCAATCCGCCTACGTATCTTGTTCCGTGGATTGTACCCGAAGCGCTCGTTTCTTCGATAGTGCCGCGGTTATGTCCTACTAAACCACCTACACCACTGAACCCGCTTACACTGCCTTGGGCGGTTGATCGCTTGATATCCCCTCTGTTGTATCCGATGATACCACCTGTAAAATCGCCTCCCGTTATGTTCATGTCGATCAGGTTCAGATCACTGATAGATGAATCTTTTTCTATATATCCGAAGAGGCCGGTATAACTGGTAAAGTTCTGATCTATTCTGACAGAGTGGATAGTGTGGTCATTTCCACAAAACTCACCCGCAAAATAAGGTATATGTAGGCTCGGTGAGTTTGTGAAGTCCAGATCTGAAGTCATTCTGAACTTGTTTCCACCATGCCAGGCGAATCCAAGCATATCTCGGAATCCCTGAACCTCTCTTATCTCGTAGTGATCCCCGACAGGCACAAGAGTGTGGCTGTAATCTTCTATGTCTAGTTCCATCCCATCCAACCAATCCATGTACTGTCCGTGGTACAGTCCTCCGAAAGTGACATGATGGCCGCCATTGATGGTCACGGAATCGATATCATAATGGGAGTTGACGACATCGCTCATTCCATCACCGATGAGACCGCCCACATGGCGTTCACCTTTCACAGAACCTATTACATAAGAATCGAAGATACTACCTGTATTGCTGCCGACCAGTCCACCTATCTCACGACTTCCTTCCACATTTCCGGCGAAATACGAGTTTTCTAGATCGCCGGTATTGTAACCGATCAAGCCACCTATGGTCCTACCATATCCGATGGCACCGTCGGAATGGGATCGTGATATCGTACCGCTGTTCACTCCTGCCAACCCGCCGACCCTTCGAAAACCGGTGAGGTCTACAAAAGAGCCGCAGTCGTAGATCGTTCCAATATTACTCCCTACAAGACCACCGATACGAACAGGATGATCAACGATGGGTTCGGAGCGTGTTTCGGCGGTCTTATAGTTCATGGTATCATACATGTCTATTTCGGTGATATCGACTTCCACATGGGAATTCGAGATCGTTCCATGATTAACACCTGCCAGAGCTCCTGCGAAGGTCTCTCTATACTGTACATAGGAAACGATCTCCATGCCTTCTATATCCACATCTTTGACTTCCCCATCCTCACCGATATATCCGAACAATCCCATGTAGGCTTTATTCGGAAAATCGATGTACAGATCCGTGATGGTGTTACCGTTTCCATGGAAGCTACCGGTGAACCTATCGGCTTCGTTTCCCAACGGTTCGAAGCCATAGCCATCGTTCCAGTCTCTTGTCTCACCGGCATCTATATCGTTGGCCAAGGCGTAGTGTGCGTTGAGGTCTTCGCTCATGGCCTGCAGATCATGAACGTCGTAGATCAAGTAAGGATCTCCCCTACTCCCACTACCGCTTTGGAATACGTTAGTTTCCATCTGTCTGAGGTCCTCACCTACGGTATGGCTGGCGGTAAATCCTAAACTACCCGATACCATCAACGTCGCTAATACAAGTATCACTCCCTTTTTAATCTTCATAAAGATCACGCTTACCTAAGAAGGTAGAACCCACGAGTATTAATAAATTACTATCATCTCTATAATTCATCCACTAACGTATTAAAATATCTGGATGAAACAGAAGATATCGGTAGCCCTCGCTGTGTTGTTTGAAGGAAATTCGCCGGTAAGATACCGGAGTCATAGGTAAGAGATCTCATTTTCGGGAGCTATCGCTCTAGAATTTATTCTTTTGAACACTTCTTCAACTTCATAGTTGAACATATCACAGCGGCACTTCAGTTTATCTACTTATATATTCAAGATACTATATATACTACTAGCGCATTAGTAGTACTAAGTGGTAAAGATGACAGGAACATGGAAAAAAAACGGAAAGAGCCTGAACATGGCCCTCGCAGGCCTAGAAACGTACAAAGAGAGCATGAGGCTGCACTGAGCACCTGACGCTCCAAAAAAAAGGTGGTAAAGATGATAGGAAGATGGAAGAAGAACAGAAACGACCTGAACATGGCCCTGGCAGGCCTAGAAACGTACAAAGAGAGCATGAGGCTGCACTGAGCGCCTGACGCTCCG
>PUPH01000181.1 GCA_003553085.1 Thermoplasmata archaeon | reverse complement strand
GCATCAGCTTTGTTCATACCAGCATCCTTGAGGTATTCAAGATCGGTTCCATCTCCACATATTATTAGAGCATCGAACGTTCTGGTGAGGTTTTCACAGACCTCTTCGCTTCTATCCACCAGGACTACATCGTGTCCTTCCGGAAGGAGTAACTGAGCGAGGTCTTTGCCGACACGGCCGGCTCCGATTATTACGATGTACATTTACACACCTTTTCAGAATGTTATCATCTAGGGGGATTAAAATTTTGCCATGGAATGAATCAAAAATAATATATCCGATTATACCATGTTTCGTCACGATGTACTGGTTATCATATCTGGTCATAGCGATCATAATAGGAGGGTTATACGCTGCACAAAAGACACCCTTTAGCTTCACCCAGATAGTGCTGATACAGATACTTTTGATATTCATGGCAGTCAACATCCCGGGATTAGGTGATCCGAGGATTACAAATACTGTTATTTTGGACCTCGCAGGACGACCTATATATGTTTACCATTTCTCCAGGTTCTATACCTTTTTAACCATGATGTACATCCATGCAGATTTCATGCACCTGATCGGTAACGGATTAGTACTTTTCTTCATCGGTACCGCCCTTGAAGATAGGATCGGTAAGAAAAAAATCATTCTCATATATTTCACTACTGGACTCATCGGAACCCTTTCTCATTATATGGTCAATTGGGGAGGAATAACTCTCTCCTTGGGTGCTTCAGGAGCGGTGTTCGGTATCATGGGTGCTCTTTTCATTCTTTATCCGAAAGATAAGATACCCATGTTTTTAGGTCCGATATTCATGCCTGCCGTGAGGGTGGATCTTTCCGTCGCCGTATTCATCGCTATGCAGACGGGTATCGCTATCATCGCACCTCAAGGTGTAGCACATGCGGCTCACTTCGGCGCCTTTGCCGCCGGTATGTTGATCGGAAGATCGGTACAAAGATTAGATCTTGATGAAACCAGAACCGTTTCGGATTACTCATCTCTTGAAGTGTTGGTCGTCGATGATGAGACCAGACGGATGTATGAGAAGATAGAGGAAGCGGACCAAGAAGAGGTTAAAGAAGCCTGGGCGGAGCATCTTATAGCCAATAGTGATTGTCCCAAATGTGGACGTTCACTCGAAAAGTATAAATGTGAATGCGGTTTCCGCTTGAAGTAAGATTGAAATAATAGGTTCAACAATAAGGTATAGGTGATGAAAATGGCGACCCCAAGCGCATATTATCTAGAATGTCCGGCCTGTGATAAAGAAACCCTTCATAAATTATTGAAGGGAACTGCCAGTGAAAAAGGAGAAGAGTTCACCATAGATGGTGTTGTTGAATGCAAGGAATGCGGACATACCAGGAAAAAGGTGATCAGAGAGAAGAACGCCATCGATGTACCGGTGATCATAAGTTGGAAAGAAGAATCACAGCGTACTGTAACTTCTTTCTTACCTGATGAGTGGTTGCATGTAGGTGAGGAGTTGATCGTTGATAACGCCAGAGTCAAGATCACATCTCTTGAAACAGATGGTAAACGTGTCGATTCAGCGAAAGCAGACGAAGTAATAACCATCTGGACGAAAAAACATGATAAAGTTCGCGTAAAGGTCGCATTACACAAAGGAAACACTACTCTTTCAAAAGTGCTGGAGGTTCCTCCTGACGAAGAATTCTTTGTTAATAATGAAATCCAGGTCGGGAAATACAACGCCGTCGTTCACCGTATAAAGACTCATAACGATATACTCAAGCGTGGTAAAGCGGTGGCGGAGGATATCAGGAGAGTATATGCAACTGTCATCGACGATAATTACTTTTTATAGAACAGAAGTGCAGCCGCTGAAACCACCACGAAGATGCCAAGTATCAATCCATAGACTCCGTACTTTCCGGGTGTGATAGGTGTAGTATCAACATACTCGTAAATACTCAAAGACCTCTCTGAAAAATGTAATCTGACGAATACGTGGGTTTCATCATCGACCATGGTCACATAATAGCCTTCCTCATCACTGTTTTCGTGGAAGCTATTCTGTCCCACGTACTCTAATTCTTCCCCATCCGAAGAAACAGCTATTTCATATGGGTCCCTCACACCGGAACCGATTATTTCTCTGTCAAATACTAAGTGGATCTGATCGAATCCCGATTCGTCACGTTGGAGTGTTAAATCTACTCTACCTCTTACTATCTTGTTACTCCTCACTACCAGATCATCTCTATACTTTTGATACTCGAAATGGCCTTCTTTGTCCACCCTAAATTTACCTGAAAACTCTTCTATCGGCAAATCGTCCGGTGGTCCGTATTCTGAACCATCTAATTCATAATCATATGATCCATCCGTATATTGGTCTGAGACCTCTTCGCCACCTTGAGTAGGAATGGACGACATCAGGGTAAGTATTACTCCGAGTATCACAAAATTCATAATTCTCCTATCAGTTGATCGCATTGTGAATTATGATATGTTTTCTTTTTTAAATAACCTTTGGTACATCCTTCGAACATTGATAAAGGATGATAGCGGGGAGTGGATTTGAACCACTGATCTCCGGGTATCTCAGGCCCCTAATATAAAGGCCATATGAGCCCGACGGGATCTCCTGGCTACCCTACCCCGCTATTCAGAAAAGGGGTACTGTTGGATGGTATTTACAGTTGGTACTTATAAATCTTTCTATCCCATCCATTAAAATATGTCAGATCAGGTCCTTTTGAACCACTTCTCGATCTCCTTTTCTTCGAACCTAACTATGATCGGCCTTCCATGGGGGCAGGTGAACGGATTCTCCGTTTGTCCGAGCTTATCTATCAGGTATCGGGCGGTGGTTATCGAGAGGTCGTCGCCGGCAGTGAACGATGAGTGGCAGGCCATGTAACAAATCAGCTCTTCACGTCTATCCTCCAGCGGTTTGCCTTTGAACTCCGACAACTGATCAAGGATAGAGTAAAAAACATCTTCCGGCTGCAGCTCTCCCAGGATCACCGGTAGTGAGGTCAATCTAAAGGTGGTTCTACCGAATGGTTCTATATTCAAACCCAGTGTAGATAATAGAGCATCGTTTGCCTTCAACAGAGCCGCCTCCCGGGGCTGGACTTCTACAGTTATCGGTGACATCAATTCTTGTGAAAAATTTTTGTCAGTGTATTCACTTTTCAATCTCTCATAGTTGATCCGCTCGTGTGCAGCGTGTTGGTCTATCAATGCCATGCCGTCTTTTGTTTCAACCACGATGTATGACTTCTTGATCACCCCGATGACTTTCATATCTTTGAACCTAGATGTTGAGACCTTTCTCTCTTCTTTCATACCCAGTTTGGACTGCTGGGTAAGCATATTCTCTTTAACATCCTCTTCAACCTCGCTTTTCTCCTCGGTTTCTTGCTGTTGAGGGGTCGGTTCGGGTACAAGGTCGTGTTTCAAAAGCGATCCTGACACGATGTCGGAGATATCCTGTTTCACTTCCGATCCCCTTTCAAAGCGTATCTCGATTTTGGTCGGATGTACGTTCACGTCGATCTCATTTCGATCTACGATCAAGTTCAAGACAGAAATGGGATACCGTTTTTTCGGAAGGAGAGTTCCATATCCTTCTACAACAGCGTCCTTTAGGATTCCATTTTTTACAAATCTTCCGTTCACAAATGTGTATATGTGGTCTCGAGAAGCCCTGGTCACTTCTGGCTTTGTCGTAAAACCGATCACACCCAGAACATCCCCATCATCTTTGATCTTGATCATCTTCCTAGCGATATCTTTACCGTAAATATACTTGATATTTTCGAGTGTAGAACTCGCCTTAGGTACGAATATCAGCTCGTTACCGTTGTGTGTCAATCTAAATTCGACGTCTGGATTTATGAGTGAATACCGTGTGACGACCTCGGATATATGGGATAATTCCGTACTATCTTTTTTAAGATATCTTCTCCTAGCCGGGGTATTGAAAAATAAATCCCTGACCTCGATCACCGTACCTCCTGGTGCACCTACAGATTCCAGGGTGATCTCCTTTCCACCATGGATCTCCAGTAGAGTGCCTTCCAGATTTTCTTCTTTTTTTGATATGGTTTTGACCCTTGAGACCGAGGCTATACTTGGGAGGGCTTCACCTCTAAATCCCAATGTGGTTAGATCCTCTAGATCGTCTATATCGTATATCTTACTCGTGGCGTGTTTTTTGAAGGCCAAGCTCAACTCTTCCCGATCCATCCCAGTCCCATCGTCTTTCACCCTGATCATGTCCTTACCTGCACCCTCTATATCCACGTGTATCTCACTGGCTCCTGCATCCAGAGAATTTTCGATCAGTTCTTTGACAACGGAAGCCGGCCTTTCGATCACCTCACCCGCCGCTATCTGATTGACGGTGTGGGGTGAGAGTATCTTGATCTTTCCCATCTAAGCATCCTCCGTTTTCTTCTTTAACCGCCAGAGCTCGTTCAGAGCATCTAGCGGTGTAATATTATCTAGATCCATGTTCTTTATCTCCTCCACTATGGGATGTGATTCTTTTTCGCCTTCGACATCGAAAACAACCTGAGTGAACCTAGGACCTTGATGATCTTTAAGATGTATAGTGTTCTCTTCTTCGATCTGTCGAAGTACTTCGTTCGCCCTGGCGACTACAGGATCCGGTACTCCAGCCAAACTAGCCACGTGGATCCCGTAACTCTCGTCTGTATGACCTTCCCTGACCTTGCGAAGGAACGTGACTTTGTCTCCTTGTTCTTTAGTAGCTACGTGTAGGTTTTTAACACCCTGCAATGACTGTTCCAACTCTGTTAGCTCGTGATAATGTGTAGCGAACAAGGTTTTTGCCTCTATCCTACCCGCGATAAATTCCGTAACCGCCCATGCTATGCTGAGTCCGTCGAAAGTACTCGTACCGCTTCCTATCTCGTCGAGGAGTATCAGACTTTCCTTCGAAGCATTATGGAGTATGTTCGCCAGTTCGACCATCTCGACCATGAATGTGGATTGACCTTTTGTAAGTGCGTCGAAGGCACCCACTCTGGTGAATATCCTATCTACCACTCCGATCTGAGCCTTCTCAGCAGGAACAAAGCTACCGACCTGCGCCATCAGTGTTATGAGTGCTACCTGCCTCATGAACGTCGATTTACCGGACATGTTGGGACCTGTAACTATAAGAAAATTGTTCTTGTTCATATCTAGGTAAGCATCGTTGGGAACGAAAGATCCAACGGTATTTTCTACAACCGGATGACGCCCCTCTTTGATGCTGATCCTACCGTCTTCGGATATAGTTGGACGGGTGTAGTCGTTCCTCACAGCTATCTCAGCTAGGGTCGTCAGCACATCTAACGCCCCGAGGTTACCGGCGGTACGCTGGATACGTTCTATCTCGTTAGATACTTTCCCACAGATCTCATGGAATAGGTCGTACTCTAAAGCCTCCATCTTCTCCTCAGCACTTATTATCTTTTCTTCCCTCTCCTTCAACTCAGGTGTGTAATATCTCTCACTGTTCTTCAAGGTCTGCTTACGGTGATACCTATCAGGGACTTTATCAGTCCTAGTTTTTGGTACTTCGATATAGTATCCGTGCACTTTGTTATATCCTACCTTGAGTCTGTCGATACCTGTTTTACTCTTCTCTTCCTTCTCGATAGAATTTATCCAGTTCTTACCCTCCCTTGTCAAAGACCGCAGTTCATCCAATCTTTCATCGAATCCTTCTTTTATCATCCCACCTTCTCTTACGGTAGCCGGAGGATCTTCGACTATCGCTTCATCTAATAATTCTATCAGATCGTTTATAGGGTCCATATGTGCTTGTATATCCATAAGTTTACCACTAGTGATATCTTTCAATGCTTTTTTCAGAACCCTTACTTTAAAGAGTGCTTTCTTGATCGCCAATAGATCTCTGGCGTTTGCATTACCGTAAACTACCCTGCTGGCCAGCCGTTCTATATCTGGGATCTCTTTAAGATCATCACGTAGATCATCTCGTAAAAATATACCTTCGGTTAGTTCTTCGACCGCTTCGAGTCTCCTTTCGATGGTCTTCGTTTCCAACAAAGGCTGCTGTAACCATGATCGTAGTTTCCGTGTGCCCATAGGGGTGACCGTCTGGTCCAAGATGTTCAGAAGAGTACCCTTCTTTCCCCCCTCCCTTAGATTTCTAAATATCTCTAAATTTTTGATGGTGGTGGAGTCGAGTAACATATGCTGGTCATCGCTGAAAAGTCGGATCCTAGAGATGTAATCCAGGTCCCTCTTTTGAGTGTCCTCTAGATAATCCAATGCCGCTCCGGCGGCCCTGATGGCAAGGTCTTTTCCCACCAGACCGAGAGATTCAAGTGTATCGGTTTTAAAATGTTCTAGGACCTTATCCTGTGCCAAAGGGAGTCGAAATGCTTCTATCTTGTGGGGATGGATCATCATCTGTCTCTCGTTAAGTATCGTCTGTACGAGATCATCTTCTTCGAATAAGGTGGATGGAATTATACATTCTTTCGGTTCATGTCTGATCACTTCCGACAGAAGATCCTCTTCTTTTTCAACTTGTGTGACTAGAAAATCCCCTGTTGAGATATCTGCCAGAGCGATACCGAAACCGTTGTTCTTATATATCGTCATCAAAAAATTGTTACTAGCATCCTCTAGAAGTCCTTCGTCTATCACCGTACCTGGTGTGACGACTCTCACCACTTCCCGCTTTACTAAACCTTTAGCTTTGGAAGGGTCCTCCACCTGTTCGGCGATGGCAACGGTGTAACCTTTTTTGATCAGCCGCTGTAGATAGGAATCGACAGAATGATAGGGAACCCCTGCCATGGGTATCGGATCCTCCTTACCCTTGTCTCTACTGGTAAGTACTATATCCAATTCCTTCGATACCGTCTTTGCATCTTCTTCGAACATCTCGTAAAAGTCACCCATACGGAAGAATAATATCGATCCTGGATATTCCTTTTTTAAGCGATAATACTGTTCCATCATCGGTGTTAGTTCACTCATTTTTCGATACACCTTTTTCTATTAGCCAAGCGATGCAACAGCGATTAAATAAAACTTTCCAGCGTATGTTCTTAGTTATACGGGTCCTTTGGGTTTCTTGATGATCGCGAGGAAGATCGACATCAGTATCAAAAACAGGGATAAACCGAATAAAGCGAATATCCACCAATCTTGATGAGGTTCTAATGGTATGGGGTCGAAGGGCCACGAAGACTCCTGGTCGATCTCTTCGGTAGAGATAACGTTCACTTGGACCGGCTCCGAGGCTTCGCCTTCTCCTACTGAGTTAGAGGCGGTGACGGTGTAAATCACTTCGCCGCTTGCTTCTCGGTCTCTGAAAAAATCATTTTCGGTATTATCTATGAGCACACCATCCCGATAGATATTATAATGTGTTATAGGTGAACCTCCGTCATCCATGGGAGAGGACCACACTAGTTCCACCGGCAACTCTTCGGAAACGACGCGTAGATCCCTCACCTTTGACGGTTCTACAGGCCCCTCTCGAGGGGTCAGATATGCAGATACACTGAACCTACTTTCGCCGTAGGAGTTATACGCGGTTACCCTGTATTCGTAAGTTACATCGTTTGAAACATTCGTGTCTAAGAAGGATAGAGAGTTAGCGGGTACTTCCGCTATCCAATCTGGAGAACCTTCAGGTAGAGAGCGATACACGTTGAATCCTTCTATATCGTCCGCACCTTGGAACCTCGGTTCATACCAACGTAAGTCAACCCTTTCGTTGCCAGAACTGCCCCAAAGATCATCAGGATATGAAGGAACATCACCACCTGCGGCACGATATGCATTGACCAATCCATGACCAAAGTGATTTGGATCTCCGATGTCGATGGCTTGTTCCCGAAGGTTCTCTCTTATATCTCTTTGTGACAGCCCGGGATCTGCGCCGAGCATGATAGCCGCCACCCCTGCAACGTAGGGTGTGGCCATGGATGTCCCCATCTTGCTCCCGTATTCACCTCCCGGGACGGTGGAAAGGATCCTCTTCTCAGTGTCACCTCCAGGTGCGGCTAACTCGATCCAATCGCCATAATTACTGTAGCTCGCCTTCTCTTTTTCATGGGTGACTGCCGAAACTGACACCACCGAATTATAGCCTGCAGGATAGTGTTCTGTATCGGTGTCATCGTTCCCAGCAGCCGCCACTAAAAAGATGCCATCCCAATCATATGCGAAATTCATCTGGATCTCTACAGCACGAGCTAAAAGACTGCGCTGAGCTCCAAAACTCATCGTGATTATGTCGGCGCCGTTATTCCGTGCATATCTTATGGCTTCGCTGACCTCCTGCCATCGCCCTCCTTCTTCTTCCAGGACCTTCAAAGCCATGAGCTCCGCACCCGGAGCTACGCTTGCTACTATACCCGCAACATGCGTACCGTGCCCGTCGTTATCCATGGGGTCATCGTTATTATTAACAAAATCATAGCCGATCCCTTCCCACATCTTGTCTCTGAGATCGGGGTGATTGTAGTCGATACCGGTATCCAATATGGCGATTCGTACTCCTTCACCCGTTTCCCCCAATTCGTGAGCCAGGTCCGCCCCTACCATCCTCCAGCCCCAATCGTCACCCGGATAAGGGTATGTGTGTTCCGCCTCAGATAAAGTGTATGTGTCGTTTACTCCATGGATCAAACTGAATGAAGGTATGGAGATCAAAAGGATGACCAACGCCACGGATGCTTTCCTTATCAATTCGAACACTATTTTCCTCATCTATCCTATAAACTCTCTTAAAGAGTAAAAAGATTTTGTCCGGATTCAATGCATCAACTCTATGAACATTATCCCGATCATTATCCCCGCCAAAATACCGAAGATGGCTGAGTGGCCTTCAGCTTTTCTATGGGCATCTGGGATGAGTTCGTCGAACACTATGTACAACATGGCCCCGGCCGCGAATCCAAGGCTGACCGAAAGTGCCAATGTAGAAACCCCTCCTAAGAAGCCACCGATCAGAGCGCCTATGCCCATGGGTACGCCGGCCATGGCGCAGATGAGCATGACCTTCGAAGCCTTCACTCCACCTACACACATGGCAGCACCTACAGCCATGCCTTCAGGGAAATTATGTACGGCCATCAGGACTGCAAGTAAGATGCCGGTTTGATATGAAACCATGAATCCAGCACCTATAGCTACACCTTCTGGTAAGTTGTGGAGTGCGATACCGATGGCGAGCAATACACCGGTTTTGATATATCTTCCCTCTTTCTTTCCACCATCTTTTCTCAGAGAAAAATGACGGTGGGGGAACTTGAGGTCAAGGAAACCGATGATACCTATACCTAGGAGCAATCCGAACATAGCTGAGTACAAAGTCCCCTCATGTATGGCCTCCGGGATCAGATCCAGAAAACTGATAGCGGCCATTATGCCGGCGGCGAATCCCAATAGAAGGCTCATGGCTCGATTGTCTATCTTTTTTATAGCAACTACCATTAAACCTCCCCCAGCGGTACCTATAACGCCGCTCAACAGACCGATGAGTGTTATCAAGATCAAATAGGGTATCATATGGTATCCTCCTTTAAGATAAAAATTTTGTGAAATACAATTGTGAGTGATGCCTTGGTCGCGATGTTGGATCCAGAACAAATTGGAGTAGATATCATCTTATCTTAAGGGGGTTTAGGTTTACCTAAAATATAAGGATTTCGGTTCTGAAATTGAAATGTGTTATTCTGTAATTATTTCGTTTCATCTTTAACACCTTCCTTTTCTAATCCTTCAAAATAAGATCCAAGGATATCTGAACGGCATTTTCTCCAAAATGCCTGTTCAGGAGTTTCTAGATTATCCCAATCCAGACTCATATGTGGTTTGATTGTGTTATAATATTCAAGGAATTCTTCTAAAGTACCATATCTATAACGATGTTGTTCATATGTATGAAACCATTTCTCGATCTTTCCATTACTTTGAGGATGATTGTACTGGCATAATAGATGCTTGATCCCCTTTTCT
>PUPH01000107.1 GCA_003553085.1 Thermoplasmata archaeon | reverse complement strand
TTCAATATGATCCCTAGACCACAACCGGGGCACCAGATGTGCGGGATCCTGTCCTTTCTAAGATAGTTATCCAGCGGATGAAGACCGTGTGACGCACCTTTCTTAGGTTTTTGCTCCATATAGTCGGGTGAAAACCAATCTCTACTTTTTCTTATACTCATATATATCACTCCTTAAAGTCGGGTATCTTTTCCTGATCGATGGCTACGATCCTGTCCATTATCTCCTCGGGGGTATGTATGCTTCCTCCCATCTTAGGTGCTAGGTATGTTTTTGCCGCCCCGGCGGTACACCTTTCGACTTCGAAGACGATCTGACCGAAGTTTATCTCCGCCACCAGGAAGGATTCCGTACCGTTACGGGCCATGTCATAGATCCTTTCCTCGGGGAAGGGCCATATGGTTATGGGTCTCAAAAGCCCGACTTTGTAACCCTGCTCCCTGGCCATATCGACCGCTTCGATGGCCGATCTGTACACACTTCCATAGGCCACGATCACTATCTCGGCGTCCTCGGTTTTGTACTCCTCATACTTCAATATGTCATCGGCGTTCTTCCGGATCTTATCGATCAATCTGGTAACCAGCATATTTTGAGTCTTCTCATCCACCGATGGGTGACCTTCCTCATCATGGGTTAGTCCGGTAACATGGACTCCGTAACCTTCACCGGCATTAGCCATGGGTGGTACAAGATCTTCGTCCGGGCAGAAAGGAAGGAATTCACTGGGTGGATCCCGAGGTTTCTTCCTATCCACGATGTTCAACTCCTCTTTGGGAGGTATCTCAACTTTCTCGGTCATGTGGGAGACCATCTCATCAGATAGTAGGATAACTGGAAGCCTGTATTTTTCCGCCATGTTGAAGGCCTCGACGGTCAGATCGAACATCTCTTGGGGAGATGAAGGTACCAACACTATAACTCCGACGTCACCGTGAGTACCCCACCGCGTCTGCATCACGTCTCCCTGGGCCACCTTCGTTGGAAGTCCGGTGGAAGGTCCTCCCCGCATAACGTTAACTATCACACAGGGTGTTTCGGTCATCAAACCCAATCCGTAATTCTCCATCATCAAGCTGAAACCGGGTCCAGATGTGGCCGTCATGGCCTTCCTACCGGCCCATGAAGCCCCGAGTATCGCAGTGATGCTGGCCAGTTCGTCCTCCATCTGGAGGTAACTGCCGTGTAGCTCCGGAAATCGGTTAGCTATCCTTTCCAGTATCTCTGATGCCGGGGTGATGGGATAACCTGCAAAGAACGTACAACCTGCGGCTATGGCACCTTCGGCACAAGCTGTGTTCCCGTCCATAAAGTGTACTCCTGGTTTCATCATTCTTCTTCCTCCAAGTATATCGCGAATTCAGGGCATATCTTCTCGCATTTACCGCACAATATGCAGTCCCCGGTGAGCTTGGGAGGGTGATATCCTTTATCCGTGGTCTTATCGGAAAATTCCAAAGCTTTCATAGGACAGAACTCTATACAGAATCCACACCCCTTGCATCTCTCGGGTATCATGCAGAGAGTCCCCTTCTTTTTCTTAGATTCAACCTTCCAGCATCTCTCGCCTTTACTTTTCTCTTCTTTTTCCATCAGTTAATACCTCCTGCGTGGGAAGCCCTCTTTTTTTTACAGATCCGTATCTGATACTGGTCATGTATGATAAAAAAACTTCCTCTAGGAAACCCTTTAGACCGACTTTGAGTAGAGGCAGTTCAAACCTCATGCACGGACCTATATGTCTTATCAACATGTGGTGGTCTCCACGTGGGTGGCGAGGTCCAACACGTATAAATAGATTGTGCAGGATATCCCTTGTGCTATCATGGGGGTGAGGAGGACAACGCTTTTATATTAGCGGTATTGTAGCGTTTCATCCTAACAATACTCCATCGCATAGAAAGGAGGCAATTAACTTGACTGATGAAGAACACGCAGAAGATTTCAATTACATAGTCCGTCTCATGAATACCGACCTCGACGGGGAACAGCCTACGCTCTACGCCTTGAGGAGCATCAAGGGTGTAGGTACCAGGATCTCGGAGTCCATAGTGAGGGATGCAGGCGTATCACCGACAGAGAAGATAGGAACTCTGGAAGATTCTGAAATAGACAAACTGAGAGAGGCTCTTAAGGCATTCGCAGATAAGGCACCCAATTGGATGTTCAATCGTGAACGGGATCCACATTCGGGTAAGGACCTACATCTGTTCGGCAGCGAACTTGACATGACACTTAGAGAAGACTTGAACAGATTGAAGAAGATCAGCTGTTACAGGGGGATCAGACATGAGCAGGGTCAGAAAGTGAGAGGTCAGCGCACACGTTCCAATGGTCGCTCTGGTATGACCGTCGGTGTGCAGAGACGTAAGGTAGCGGGTGGAAAGAAATAACGGTGATATATTATGGGCGATCCAAAATTCAGCAGAAAGAAGTATCAAAACCCCCCTCATCCCTGGCAGGCCGACCGTATCCAGACGGAGAACGATTACGTACGGCATTATGGACTAAAGAACAAGAGGGAATTCTGGAAAGCGAAGTCGAATCTGAAGCGTATACGTGGACAGGCTCGTCATCTACAAGCTCGTCTCAGGTACGGCGATAAACAGGCCACCAAGGAGGTGGATGAATTGATCTCCATGCTTCACCGTAAGGGATATCTAGTGGGTGAAAACGTAGGTATTAATAACGTTCTAGAGCTGGAGGTCGAAAACATACTGAACAGGCGTTTACAGACCGTTGTTTATAATAGAGGCTACGCACGTTCACCGGATCAAGCCCGTCAATTCATAACACACGGTCACATAGAAGTGGACGGCCGACGTACCACTATACCCAGTTACATAGTCAGCCGCGATGAAGAATCCACAGTCGGTTATCATCACAATTCACCATTACAGGATGAACTACATCCGGAAAGACCCAGCGATGAGGCAGCACCTATGACCATCGTTGAGAGGATGAAGAAAGAAGAAGAACGAGAAAGTTATAATAGGAGAAGGAGACGATAATCATGGTTAAATGGGGTATTGCACACGTTTACGCATCATACAACAACGTGCTCATCACGATAACGGATATAACCGGTGCCGAGACCATAGCCAAAGCAACCGGCGGGATGGTCGTTAGACAGGACAAGGATCAAGCGTCACCCTACGCCGCTATGGAGGCGGCCAGGAAGGCTATAGACGATGCCAAAGAAAAGGGTATAACCAACATACATGTCAAGGTTCGTGCACCAGGCGGTAGTAAATCACACTCACCAGGCCCCGGTTCCCAGGCGGCGATACGTTCGTTCGCTAGGGCTGGAGTCAGGATCGGCACCATCGAGGATGTCACTCCGATCCCTCACGATACCACCCGACCAAAGGGTGGACGTAGAGGTCGCAGGGTATAGAACGGCAAGCTGATAAGATGAAGATAGAGATCCAGGAGATGCAGGAAAGGAAGGCTAGACTGCTGTTGACTGAAGCTAATCCTACCATAGCTAACGCTTTGAGACGCGTTATGATAGCTGACGTTCCAAAGCTTGCCATAGAGGACGTCGAGTTCCATCTCGGAACCATCGGCGATGAAATGGAGAACAAGGAATACAAGAGCACGACCCCCCTCTTCGACGAGATAATCGCCCATCGTTTGGGGATGATCCCAATACCTACTGACCTGGAACTCTTCAACTACAGAGACGAATGCGAAGAGTGCGGTGGCGAAGGCTGTCCAAATTGCACCGTAATCTACAGTCTTAATAAGAAGGGACCGTGTACGGTTTACTCCGGAGACCTTATGCCTGTTGGAGAGGTGAATCTAAGGGTCGTTGATGACCTTATCCCCATAGTGAAGCTGGCCGACGATCAGGCGATATTGCTCTATGCCATAGCGGAACTTGGAACTGCCAAGGAACACGCCAAATGGCAGCCAACAAGCGGTGTTGGGTACAAATATTATCCCAGCATCACCATCGACAACGACAAGTGCGACGTTTGTGGTGAGTGCACAGACATGTGCCCGGTCGATATACTGGATGTGTCCGATGATGGTATCGAAGTCACTGACATCGAGACCTGCAAATTGTGTAGATCCTGTGAGGAAATATGCGCTAGAGACGCCATCAAAGTAGAGGCTCTCGAAGATAAATTCATATTAAATTACGAAACCGATGGATCCCTCTCCACGGAAGCGGTACTCAAAAAATCACTCGAGATCATCCATGATAAGTTCGAAGGTTTCATCGATCTTGTAAAAGACATAGAGTGACCTTCGATATCGTTATTTGTACAAACCTTATGAAAAAGATATCAACCAACTAAGGTTCACTCCTGCGAGGGTAGCCAAGCATGGCCAACGGCGCAGCGTTGAGGGCGCTGTCCTATAGAGGTCCGAGGGTTCAAATCCCTTCCCTCGCATTACTTAATTTTCAATGGAGTTACAAGACGGGTGGCAAGTCCCCTGCATTCATTTTTTTCTGTGTATGTTGTCATCTAGGGTCGATCAGATGATGATCCCGGTTCCCACTATACCGTCATTCACCTTTATTATTTATTTTATCCTTTCGAGAGGTCTTTTTCTTAAAATAACCGAGGATAGTCACGATGACACCGATGATCATCAAAACTATTCCTATCACGGTGAGTAGGAACGGTGCTTTGTAAACTTCTGATTGTGACAAAAAGTGACCACCGTTGTCTTCTGCGACTTCATATCTGACTGTCACCGTCGTACCTACATCGATCTCATCGGAGACGATGAAAGTACCGGCTCCTGTTGACACATGGTGTACATCATCGATGGTGTATTGATAGCCTATGGCTATATCCTGCTTGTCGGTTATTTCACCCCTGATATCGATGGTGTCTCCGACATCGAAGGATCTGAATCTACCTTCCTCTTCATCGAAATCGGCCACGATTTCGGAAGCGCTGTCTTCCAGTGCTCCCATATGGTCGATACCCATCAAAAGCACACCGACTGCGATTATAACGATCCCGATGACCAACATCTTCTTATCCACTATATCACGTGGAATCGATGAAAAAATGAACTATATATAAGGGTTTTCATCGATCAGATCATGTTATAATTATTCACCAATATGGTAAGCAAAAGTTAAATACTCTTACATATATTCTAGCGGTAGGAAGGTAATATAAATGGAAAAAAAAGCGATGATAGGTGCAGTATTGGCCATAGTAGCAATAGTCTTGTTGTTACTTACATTCGTTACACCGATGTATAGATACTCTGCGGAAATGGACTTGTATGGCGAGACCTTTGGTGGAAGCGTGGACTTTTATTACACTGAAGGAAGAACTGAATTCGACGGCGAAACGGAAACCGAAGAGTACGATGATGATTCCGAGATGAAATCAGTGTTCAACCTGACCATGATCTTAGTTATAATAGCTGTGATCGGGTCTATCCTCGGTATGATCGGAGCGCTCATGGTAGGCATGGGTAAGATCGACAACAAGATAGGAGCGGGACTGGCTGTCATCGGGATCCTTTTCGCTTTTATCGCACCGATGTACCTTATGGTGTCGTTACCGGGTGCCTTCGATGAGGACAATGGCGGTATGGGAATGAATGACGACGATGGTCCTTGGGACAGTTTCTTCGGCTCGACTTCAGAGGAGGGCTTTGAGATGAGATGGGGACCGAGCATAGCATGGTACATGGCATTGATCGCTGGTGTACTCAACATCGGAGTGTTAGCCATGGTCATGTCCTCTAAACCCGCACCGACCGGACCTTATCAGCAGCAACCACAGCAGCCATATCAAGAACAGCAGTGGCAGGAACAGCCTCCACAGCAGCAGTGGCAGGATCAACCACCACAGCAACAGCAGTACCAGCAGCCTCCACAACAGCAACCACCACAGCAGAACGAAGATCAGTGGTAAGTCAGTACAACCCCCTTTCTTTCTTTTTTTATATCTCTCCCGTCAATCTCATATACCACTACACCATTGACCAAAGAAAGGTGTTAATATGTACGAGATAGAATCGGTAAGGGCCTTCGAGGTATTGGATTCTCGAGGAAATCCGACGGTGATGGCCGTAGTAGAAACTCCCATCTCCTACGGTAGGGCTGCAGTACCATCCGGAGCCTCAACCGGGGCCAGGGAGGCGCTGGAGCTCAGAGATGGTGACGATAGATACATGGGTAAGGGTGTTATGAAAGCGGTGGAGAATGTCAACCTTCGTATCGGTCCGGAACTATTTGGCATGGATGTTAGGGATCAATGTGGGATCGACGGCATGATGATAGAGATGGACGGTACAGAGGATAAGAGCGAACTCGGTGCCAATGCAATACTGGCAGTCTCCATGGCAGCTTCACGGGCGGCGGCAGCCGCTATGGATGTGCCCCTTTACCGATACCTAGGTCGGCCGAACGATTCGGTCCTCCCGGTTCCATTCATGAACGTGATCAACGGCGGCGAGCATGCGGGTAACGATCTAGATATACAGGAACACATGATCGCTCCAGTAGGTGCAAAAACGTACAAAGAAGGACTCCGTATGGGAGTGGAGGTGTATCATACTCTTGCCACCCTATTGAAAGAGCGGTACGGGCCCGCGGCCACCAATGTAGGGGATGAAGGTGGGTACGCACCACCGATAGATGATCCGGTGGAAGCCTTCGATGTCATCCTAGAGGCCATAGACAGGGCCGGTTACACCGATGAAGTCAAGATCGCTGTTGATTCAGCCGCATCGGAGTTCTACCAAAACGGAAGCTATAACTTCGGCGGCAGATCATTGGATTCAACGGACATGATCGATTTCTACGAACGTCTCATCCAAGAATATCCCATCATCTCTCTTGAGGATCCTCTAGCTGAAGATGATTGGGAAGGCTTCCTGGAGATAACCGAGCGTATCGGTGATAGGGTCCAGATAGTCGGAGATGATCTATTTGTCAGTAACCCCGCCATAATAGAAAGGGGGATAGAGGAAGGTATCTGCAATGCTTTGCTGTTGAAGGTCAACCAGATAGGTACGCTGACAGAGGCTTTGGATGCTGCCACATTATCGATAAAAAACGGTTATGGTGTCATGGTCTCACACAGGTCGGGAGAGACCTGCGACGATTTCATCGCAGATCTTTCGGTAGCACTATCCTGTGGTCAGATCAAAACAGGTGCACCAGCCAGATCCGAGAGGACGGCTAAATACAACAGGCTTTTGGAGATCGATGATGAGTTGGGCCTGAGCTCCAAGTACGGAATATATTAGTTCACATCAGCACTACAAAGAACAGCCACAGCAAGAAGAACGCGGCTACCAGAGAAATCAGTGTTATAGGAAGTGCTGTTTTGGTGTATCTTCCATAGGATATGGGATGCCCCATCTTTCCGGATAAGCTCGATACGATGGTGTTGGTATGTGAGCTTATGAGCGTACCGTTACCACCTAAACAGATCCCTAGTGAAAAAGCCCACCAAAGCGGATTCACCGAAAACCCGGTGAACAGAGCGGTTTCCAAGATGAATAGGTCTATGGCAGGTATCAACGCTATGACCGACGGTATGTTTCCTATGAGTATGGCCGAGGCTCCTCCCACCATAAGGACAACGAAAAGGGCCATTGTCGGACTTCCTCCACCTATGTTGATCATCCAAGAGCCGACGATCTCTATTATACCAGCTTTGTCCAAACCGCCGATCAGTATGAATTGAGATGTGAAGAACAAGAGTGTAGCCCAGTGGACGTGTTTCAACGCATCCTCCGGATCTGTTAATGAGAGTACTAAAAGCAGACAAGCTCCTGTGATAGCCACCAGCCACGGTTCGATACCGAGCAGATGATGGACTGAAAATAATACCAAGGTGAAGGACAAGGCCAACAAACTCTTGTTCAGCAATCCTCTGTTACTAATAGCTCTGTTTTCATCAACCGTCATGATCTTGTGGAAGTTTTTGATGTCAGATTCGATGATATCCTTATAGATGAATTCGAAGATCAAGAGTACGATGAACAGTATTATTATCACTATGGGTGCAAGGTACAAGATAAAATCGTTAAAATTGATACCTGCCGCGCTCCCGATGATCATATTGGGAGGATCACCGATCAGAGTTGCAGTACCGCCTATATTGGATGAAATGATCCCTGCCATCAAAAACGGTAAAGGGTTTATCTCCAATTCCTCGGCTATGGTTATGGTGATGGGAGCCATCAACAGGACCGTAGTTACATTATCCAAGAACGCAGAAGTGAATGCCGTCGCCAGGACGAAAAAACCCAGCAGTCTGTAATAGCTGCCTTTGGACGCTTTAGCAGATCTTATCGCCACATATTTGAAAAAACCAGTCTCACCCAACAGACCGACGATAATCATCATCCCCAGGAGCAGACCGATGGTGTTGAAATCTATGTACTCGATACCCATGTGAGTGTCGTAGAATCCCATCCCATGACCGAATAGAAGCATGGCCGCCGCACCGCTCATAGCCGCGACTGTTCTGCTTATACGTTTAGAAATTATACCATAATAGGTCAAAGAAAAAATTATCAGTGAACCTATCACGATGGTATTCAATTCAGTCACCGACTAACAAGAAGGGGATCTCGCTCTCCGCGATCAATTCCTTTTCCAGCTTGCTCAGTGCTAGCCATGGGAAGATGAATCGGAACTTGTACAGTATCCCTCCTCTTCCTCTACTACCTACCATCAAGTCGTATTTCCCAACTTGTTCGAGGATATCCTCGTCCGAAGCTCCGGGTTTTCTGACCAACTTCAAGGGAACTCCCTCCTTTTTTGCCATCCTTTGTATCTTTTTTACTGAGGCTTCAGCATCGATCTCCCCGAAATGATATACTGTGAGATCAGCTCCATGATATTTTGCCATCTTTAAAGCGAGCATCGTCCCCTCAACGGAGTACTTGCTGAACGTGGTGGGGTTGAAGATCTTAGTGGGTTGTTCTATTTCACAAGGACAGGCGAAAACGAGCGTGGGGATGTGTGTGATCTGTAACGAATGCAAGGCGGTGTCGCCTATGTGCACACGCTGGGTACCAGATTTGGAGTGGGTGGCCATCACGATCAGGTCTATATCCTTTTCAGAGATGTATTTCATTATCTCCTTGGATGGAACTCCCTCTGGCATAGCCAGTTTCACATCCTCTATCCCCATCTGTTTCAGTATCTTTCTACCTTTTTTTAAAGCATCCTTCGAGATATCTTTAAGATGCTTCTGTATCATGGGCGTCTGAGGTATACTACCATCACTGGTGTTGACAACGTTGATCAGGTGGAAATCGGCGTAAGGAAAAGCGTTCGCTGTGTATTGGATCGCGTTCCTCATCAAGGGTGAATTGTCCGTTGCTATGAGGATTTTTTTAAACATCGTATTTTCAATATGCTCTTAAGGTATAAATCGATTTCTCTTTATGAAGAGTGGCTAATCCTCCAAAAAATATAAAAACAAGTGTCCACACTTGTTAACGTGATTAGTGACCCCCTGAAAACGATCAAAAATAAGGTGTGATATATGTCTGAAAAAAAACACATAGATGAGATGGTTAAAAGGTTGAGGCAAACGGGCCTAAAGAAGAACTTGGCCATAGCTCTAGTGTTCATAGCTAGACATGATGAAGTTCAAAGTAGGGACATCGAGGACGCCACAAGACTTAGACAACCCGAGGTATCAATCGCTACCAAGGAACTTAGGAAAAGAGGGTGGATCACAAAGAGGGATAAAAACCTGGAAGGAAAAGGACGTCCCGTCCACTATTACAGTCTGAACGACTCTTTGGACGAGATAATCGAAGATATCGAGGAAGAGGAAAGAGAAAAGGTCGATGAGATAGAGTCGAACTTAGACCGGATCAAAGAGCTCAAAGAGGCTATCACTTCTTAACCCACTCCTCAACCTCATCTTTACGACCGACTATCACCCTATCGGCGAGGTTAAGGAACAGTCCGTTCTCAACGACGGTCGGTATCTTATTTAATTTGAAAGATAACTCACCAGGGTTTTCGATATATTCGAACCGACAGTCCAATATGTAGTTCATGTTGTCCGTTTTGTAGACCGATGCGTTGTGCATACGAAGATTTGCACTGCACGCCATTTTCTCGATCATCTTCATGGTGGTCGTCGGGC
>PUPH01000179.1 GCA_003553085.1 Thermoplasmata archaeon | reverse complement strand
GGTGTGTTGTCCTCCAGTTCCCCCAGTACGTCCCTGTACAGTCCTCGAAGGGCTTCGTCGGCGTAGGGACACTCCAGGTCGTGTATGGACAAGCCGGCGCACATAGCATAGAGGTAAGATTCGTTCTCAGGTGTCCGTCTGAGCGGTGCGATCCTGGGCACCAACCCCTCCTTCACCTTCTCATGGGGACCCAGTCGGGACAGTTTGTCAACGTCTCCCCTACAGAAGTTCATCAGTATTGATTGAGCGGTATCGTCCAAGTTCAACCCGGTGGCCAGGTAGTCGGCTTCCACTCTTTTAGCCGTGGTGTTCAGCAGCCACCTGCGCAGTACACCGCACACCGAACAAGGCATGCCCACATCGACGATATCGTCGAGACGATGCCCGAATTCTTCTTTGAATGAAACGATCTCGTGATCGACACCCAACTTTTTGTACTCTTTTTCAGCGATCTCAACGCTGCTGTCTCTGTACCCCTCTATGCCTTCGTCGATGGTGATACCGATGATCTCGCAGTCCCTCCTCTCTTCCAGTATGTCGTGTATCATACGCAGAGCCACCAGTGAATCCTTACCGCCGGATACCGCTACCCCGATGCGTTTACCTCCTCTGAGCTCCACCTGCTTTCTGAACTCTTTGTAAACACGCTTATCGAAAAAATCCATGAAGTGCTCTCTGCAGAGGTGGGCTCCGCTGTATCGGATGTAGATCACGGCTTCCTCGTCACATCTGCTGCACTGCATGGTATCCTAACCAAATTGCGATACTATAAAAAGGTTTATTTGTTCGATGCAAAATATACCAAAGGATGCTAAAGAAAACAAAGCTCAGGATATTTAAGATCGTTTCAAGCATATTTACAACCATAGTCGTGATACTATTCATCCTTGCAGTTCACTCCTCTTTTCTAGACCCATTGATGAATCAAGAGATGTTCATCGAACTCCCTTCTGAGGACGACATAATCTGGAGCTTCGAAGATGACACTCTGCTGGCGGAGACCAGTCTTACCATGGAGAACAACGGTTTCTACAGTATGCAGGACATAGAGATAAGATACGACCTTTTCGGCCTCGATAGGGAACTATTCTCAGATACCATTAGGGTGGACAGTTTATCCACTGGTGAGAGGAGAGAGATCCCCGTATCTATGGCTATTCAGATAGACGATTTCGAGGATGAAGTCATTGAGGATTTAGTATTCAACGAGACCGACTTAGAAGTGAGATCACACTTGACGGCCCGGTACCCGTTCTCCCTGATGAACCTGGACCTGAGATACGACGAGATACTTCGATGGGATGGATTGGTGCAGACCCTCGAGTTCGAGTACCAGGAGGCCAGTGTCAGTTCTCTACCCGACCAGGAAGGCAGCATATTATCCATACCATATGAGGTAGAAACCAACGAGCTACTGGATGGCGATGCAGATGTGGATATAACCATGTACGACGAGACCATGACCACCGTTTACTCGACACATCAGATCACAGTTCCACTCGGACAGCGCCATAGAGAGGATCTGACCTTCGAACTAGACGAGTCATTAACGGAAGAGTTCATAACCAACTCCCAGAGGGTAAAGTTCGTCTCCGATATTACCTTCAGCGGAGCGGAGATGAGCTTCGAATATACCACCGAACATGATTGGGGTGCACCACTCAATGATATCTCCATCGAGAACCTACAACGTACGCTCGACCAGGTCAGAGGAGACTTAACCTTCGATAACGACAGCCCTCGTTTCCTGCAGTTGGATATCAACATACGAGTGTTCGACGCCGACGATCAACTCGTGGGGACACAGGACGAATCTTTCAACGTAGCATCGGGGCAATCTGTGGATAGGACCATAGAAGTGGAGGTAGTGGGTGACCCGGTATATGCAGAGGTCACCTTCTACGAGCATGATACCGAGATGGAACATAGGATGGAGGTGGATGTAGATGTCTGAAGAACGACACCCCATAAGAGCGCTTGTGATAACCGTACTGTATCTGGTGTTCGCCGTCGGGATCGTGTGGTTCTTGATCACCACCATCAAAGCCGACGTTCCAGAGCTCGATTTCCTCTTCAACGATACCCGTATGTACGTGATCGCAACAGGCATACCCATGGCTGTTCTTGCTGGCACCACATCATACTTCGCTAAAGGGGAAAAACCCCGTATGGCTGCCGGTGTATTCGCCGCCGTATCCATGGCCTTCTACATATTCTTCGTGTTGAGCAGTTTAGACCTTGGATGGCAGGAGGACGAGATCATGTACACTATCACTCCATCGGGACTCTTGATACTGTTCATGGTCGCCGTGGCCTTGAAGGGAGTGTACCATGTAATGGAGTACTTCACATACCGGGAGGAAGAGATACCGCCTGAACAACAGGAGAAGCAGGTGTACGGTCCTCAGCAGGAGCCTTACGATCAGGGGGAACAGGTCCCCAACGGTCCTCAGCAGCAGCCTTACGAACAGGGCTCTCCCGGAGAACGGCAAGACCCATCTAATCAAGACGATTCCGAGACCATGTACTATTGATGTACATACCTGCACACAGAAGCACACGTAGATGATGATTACTGACATCAAACTTTTATACCTCACCCAACATGAGCCTCACCATGATAGATGATATCGAGGTCACAAGGAAGATAGTCAACAGACATTTTAGAGAATTCGGTGATAGGATCGAGTCCGACGTGGCCATCGCGGGATGCGGACCGGCTGGTATGGTAGCCGCAAGGTATCTTGCCGAGAAGGGTCACAAGGTCACGGTTTTCGAAAGGAAGCTCTCCCCGGGAGGAGGTATGTGGGGTGGAGGTATGGGTTATCCAGTACTTGTAGTACAGGATGAATCCCTCGAAGAGCTCCATGCAGTCGGTGTGAAGACCGAAGATGAAGGGAACGGTTATCACACTGCGGACTCAATAGAGAGTGTTTCCAAACTCCTGGCCGGTGCGATAGACGCCGGTGCAAGGGTGTTCAACTTGCTGAGCGTGGAAGACGTGCTCTATGAGGAAGATAGGGTAAACGGTTTCGTGATCAACTCATCACCCATAGATGTCGCAGGACTGCACGTGGACCCCATCACCGTAAGAGCGAGGGCGTGTGTGGATGCGACCGGCCACGACGCAGACGTGTGTAATATAGTCGCTAAAAAGACCGGTGCAATCGATACCGAGACCGGCGAAGTCCTGGGAGAAAGGTCCATGTGGGCCGAAGTAGGAGAGCGGACAGTGGTAGAGAATACATGTTCCGTGTTCCCGGGCCTATGGGTGACCGGTATGTGTGCCAATGCCGTCAAGGGCGCACCACGTATGGGACCCATATTCGGCGGTATGCTGCTATCCGGTAAAAAAGTGGCAGAGCAGATCGACGATGCCCTGTAGTTTGGGAAAGTAATATATCGTACTATCCGAGTAACATTAGAAGTGTTGTACATGGAGAGCAAAAGAACGAAGAGCGACCTATCGGGAAACGGAGGCTTCAATAAATTCAAGAGCATGGAGCTTCCAAGGCTGGTGGTCGTTGGTAACGATGCATTGGAAAAGACCGGTGCAACCTGTGATAAACTAAAGTTAGGTGGTAAAACACTGATAGTCTGTGACTCTACGACCAAGAAGATAGCAGGAGAAAGGGTCGCCGAGCTCATGGAGAAAAAGAACAAAAGCGTGGATATAATCGAGATATCCGGTGCATCACAAGATACCGTTGACAGCGTCGTAGAGATGGGAGAAGGTTACGATTTTCTATTCGGTGTAGGTGGAGGCGTACCCATCGACGTTGCCAAGTACTCATCTTTCCTGCTGGACATCCCCTTCATAAGCGTACCTACGGCGGCTTCACACGACGGGATAGCTTCAGGAAGAGCTTCCATAGACAGGGACGGAAATAAAGTATCTGTGAACGCACAGACACCGTTGGCCCTCATCGCCGACACCGGCATAATAGCTAACAGCCCACCAAGACTGTTGGCTTCGGGATGTGCTGACATAATAGCCAATGCAACGGCGGTCAAGGATTGGATATTAGCGAAGAAACTCAGGAATGAGCCGTACTCTCATTACGCCGCCAACCAGTCGGAGATGACCGCGTACTCGTTGATAGAGAACGCCGACAGCATAAAGCCAGGTCTAGAAGAGAGCGCATGGGTGGTGGTGAAAGCTTTGGTGAGCTCAAGTGTCGCCATGAGTATAGCGGGCTCATCACGACCGGCAAGCGGCAGCGAACACAAATTCAGCCACTCTCTAGACCGGCTCGTGGATAAGCCTGCGCTCCACGGAGAACAGTGCGGCGTGGGCACCATCATAATGATGTATCTACACGGAGGGGATTGGAAGCAGATAAAGACAGCTCTTCAGGATGTGGGCGCACCCACGACTGCAAGAGGGCTGGATCAGGACGAGGAGGACATCGTCGAAGCCCTAGTTCGTGCACCGGAGATACGACCTGAGAGGTACACGATCTTAGGTAATAAGAGGATGGATAGGACGGCTGCGGAGTCAGCCGCAAGAGAGACAGGAGTGATCTAAGGAGGTGTAAAAAACATGACAGAAGTAACATTGATAGGAGAAAGATTGGCCAAGGAGGGATTGGAATTCGTTTTCGGAGGATGCCTTTCCCGATGCCAGAACTGTGAGATAAAGATATCGTGCTGTGGACTGGATAAGAACAAGCCTTACCGTATCGTGCGGGTCAGGGATAAACTACACGATTGTAAAGTGCATGCGGATAAGGTCAAGGTTGTCGATGTGGAGGAGATCCCTTTGAGGACCACACTGCAGGGTCCTTCTTTGATCGAGGGGTCGCTGGTCACCTTGAAAGAAAAGAAATGTAAAGAGATCGACTGCGAAAACCACAGACTCTGTTTCCCACAGGGGATAGAATTCGGAGGCAAGTATCATCTTGAAAAGATCGAAGGGAAGATAAAGTGTCCGAAGGGATATAAACTCAGCGAAGTTCTACTGGTTTAATTCCTACCGGCCAAATAAACCCTTTTTCCCCTTTCTTTCCAATTTTTTGAATTCACTCAGCAGTTCTTTCTGCTTCTTACTGAGTTTTTCCGGTATCTTCACGTTCACCGTCACTATATGGTCTCCGGTTCCACCGCGCATGTCCGGAAGTCCTTTACCCCGCAACCTGAAGTTCTGACCCGGTTGTGTACCCGGAGGTATCTTCATATTGGTCTTACCCTCGAGCGTCTTTATAGTGATGGAATCTCCCAGAGCCGCTTCACTCATGGATATATCTACTTCACTGTGGATGTTCCTACCCCGTCTAACGAAATCATCATTTGGCTTCACCCTTATGTAGATGTATAGATCACCTGAAGGCGCTCCATGCTCACCCGCATCACCTTTACCCGAAACCTTCAGTCTTGATCCGTCCTCCACGCCTGCTGGTATCTTCACGGTGAGGGTCTCCATTGCATCGACTACTCCGACCCCCTCGCAGTTTTCACAGGGATCCTTCATCTTCTGTCCTCTACCTCCGCAGTCGGGACAGGGAGCTACCCTGATGAACTGCTGAAAACCCTGCCTCTGAACGTTCCGTATCTCACCGGAACCACCGCACTTTTCACAGGTCGTCGTGGTGCCGTCCTTGCTCCCTACACCACCGCATTCACCACAGTCCTTCTTCCGATGAAGCCTTAATGTCTTATCCGTACCATCTTTGACTTCCCCGAGGTCCACTTCCACAGTGACCCTCAGATCGTTTCCTTTTCTTACGTGCTGCCTGCCTCTCCTTCTAGCACCGAAAAGATCACTGAATAGGTCGTTGAATCCCCCTCCTCCTCTACCACCGAAGAAGTCGGAGAACAGGTCTTCAACGTCATCCCTATGTGAGAAGTCGTTCCAGGTGAATCCCTGGTCGCCGAAGTATTGGTCCCTGACACCGGCCTCTCCGTATCTGTCGTACTGCTGCCTTTTATTTTCGTCGGCCAGTACTTCGTAGGCTTCGGATATCTCTTTGAACTTCTCCCTTGCCCATTCTGCCTTATCCGGATTACGGTCAGGATGAAATTTTTTTGCTTTCCTACGATAAGCTCGCTTTATCTCGTCTTTAGTGGCGTTTTTGTCCACGCCCAATCTATCATAGTAATCTCCGGACATAACGTCACGCCATGGGATGTCTTATATAAAAAGGAAAGGGTTTGGAAGGGAGTACTTTACTCCTCTTCACCCACGACTTCGTAGTCTGCGTCCACGTAACCTTCTTCATCCGCCTGTTCCTCTCCGGCCGCTGCCTGCTGCTGTTGTGCCTGATACATCTTCTCTCCGATCTTACCGAGTTTCTTCGCCAGCTGGTCTTTCTTCTGTTTTATCAGAGACAGATCGTCCTTATCCAGAGCGTCCTTCAGCTCGTCGATACTCTTTTGGATCTCCTCCTGCAGCGGTTCGTCGATCTTGTCGGAGAACTCCTCTAGGGTCCTTTCAGCGGAGCCCACCATGGTGGTGGCTTCGTTCTTCTCCTCGATCTCCTTCCGCTTGCGTTCGTCCTCTTCGGCGAACTTTTCGGCATCCTGTTTCATACGCTCTATCTCGTCATCTGAGATCTGTCCGGTGGATACCACCGTTATGCTGTCCTTCTTCCCGGTACCCTTGTCTTCAGCTTCCACGTTCAAGATACCGTTCTCGTCCATCTTGAAGCTCACTTCTATCTGAGGTATCCCTCTTGGAGCCGGGGGTATCCCGGTGAGCTGGAACCTGCCCAAGCTGTGGTTATCCTTGGCCATGGCCCTTTCTCCCTGAACGACGTGTATATCTACGCTGGTCTGATTGTCCGCCGCAGTGGTGAAGACTTTACTGGCCTCAGTGGGTATTGTAGTGTTCCTTTCGATGAGCGGTGTGACCACGCCACCTAGAGTTTCAACACCCAAAGTCAGCGGTGTAACGTCCAACAGTACGATATCGTCCTTCACATCACCAGATATGATACCCGCCTGTATAGCGGCACCGATGGCCACACACTCGTCTGGGTTGATCTTCATGTGCGGCTTCTTACCGAAGTACTCTTCAACGAAATCACGCACAGCGGGTAACCTTGTGGAACCACCGACAAGTATGGCCTCGTCCACATCCGAAGGCGACAGACCGGCGTCGTCCATGGCCTGTTTTACGGGACCTTTTGTCTTATCCACAAGGTCAGCGGTCATGTTCTGGAATTCTCCTCGGGTGAGGGACATATCCAGATGCTCGGGTCCTTCTTTGGTCATGGTGATATACGGTAGGTTTATCTCGGTCTTCTCTCTTGAAGACAGTTCGATCTTAGCCTTCTCGGAAGCTTCGACCACCCTTTGTAGTGCCTCTTTATCCTTGGTCAGATCGATACCGGTCTGTTTCTTGAACCTGTCCACACACCAATCGACTATCCTCTGTGTCCAGTCGTCCCCACCTAATTGCGTATTACCGGAAGTCGCCAGCACTTCGTAAACACCGTCGCCGACCTCGAGTATGGAGACGTCGAATGTACCTCCGCCTAGGTCGTAAACCAGTATCGTCTCGGCCTTTTCCTCGTCCATCTTGTACGCCATGGCTGAAGCCGTCGGCTCGTTGAATACCCGCTCCACCTTGAAACCAGCTATCTCTCCAGCGGTTTTGGTGGCCTCTCGTTGAGGTTCGTTGAAGTACGCGGGAACGGTGATCACGGCACGGTCGATCTTGGTACCTAGATAATCCTCTGAATCACGCTTCAACTTCTGGAGTATCATGGCAGAGATCTCTTCCGGCGTATATTCTTTATCGCCTATCTTCACCTTGTGGTCGGTACCCATCTTCCTTTTGATCGAAGCGATGGTCCTCTCAGGATTTTTAACCGCCTGTCTCTTGGCCAGTTCTCCAACCAAACGTTCACCGTCTTCTTTGAAAGCTACCACGGAGGGTACTGTTCTGCTGCCTTCGGCACTCGGTATTATAGTGGGTTCTCCCCCTTCCATGATAGCTGCCACCGAGTTCGTCGTTCCTAGATCTATTCCTAATATCTTAGACATATCTAATTCACCTCTTCTTTCTTCTTTCCAACTTTTACTTTGGCGGGTCTTATCACCCGCGAATTCATCTTGTATCCTTTATTCAGCACTTCTGTGACCTGATCTACTTTATCTTCATCATCCACTTCCTCGGAAACTACACACTCGTGATACATGGGATCGAACTCATCGCCGAGTGCATCCATACCTTCGAGTCCGTGGTCTTCGAGTTTACGCTTGAATTTCTTATGGATCATCTTCACCCCGTCTTCGGACAGATCCCCGTCTGAATCCAGGGCTCGATCGAGATCATCCAGTATCTCAAGCAGGTCCTTCATCAGGCTCTCGCTGGCCTGCTGTATTATCCTTTTCTTCTCCTTTACCATCCTTTTCCGGTAGTTGTCGAAGTCGGCCATCACCCTTTTGAGATCGGATTCCAGTTCCTCTATCTCCTGCTTGAGCTGTTCCTCTTCATCGACTCTTTCTTCCTCGGTTACTTCAATCTCTTCTTCGCACATAGACATCACTTTATCTCTATGAATTCTCCTTCCTCTTTCTTCTTCTTCAACCTTACTTCGAGTACACCGTTCCTGTAGGTGGCTTCGGATCCGCCTTTCTCAACATGGGTGGGGAGTTTTATCTCCGTGTTATATCTCCGTGCGCCGTCAACATCTATTATCAGTTTTCTCTCCCTAACTTCGAGTTCTATGTCCTTTTTGTCCACACCGGGAACGTCGACGGTGACCAAGATCTCGTTCCCGCAGTCCTGCACGTCACTGAGCGGGGTCCATTCTTTCCTGTTTGCCTCTTCGCTGAAATGATCCTTAGCGTTCCCGAATTCACGTATCCTAGGGTTTCCATCCGACCCCATGTTAACGGAGAAGCCGTAAACGAAAGGGTTCTTCTCCAGGTCGCCAAGACCTCTTTTCATCATCTCCTCGGCGATCTTCTGCATCTTTTCGAATTCTTTATCCATATCCATGGTCCCGAATATATCCTTGAACGGATCTTTCTTCTTATCTTCTTTATCTTCATCTTCAGTCATATCATCACCATATGTCCGTACTCTCCTTGAGTTCGTCGAGCAGTCTAAACACATCCTCATCTCTCATCCCCAGATACTGTGCTATGCTGTAGGGATCGGTGTTTCCCGAGCTTACCACATAATAGAGAACGTTCCTCTCTTTGTAATCGTCAAAATTACGATATATGTGTCTGAAAGCATCTTTCAAAGAATTTTCTTTGATCTTCAGCAGTATCTTCCTCCTTCTCTCAAGGTCATTTATCATGTCCTCGACATCCTGTATAACATCCATCTTGCACTTCAGGATATCTTCATCCTTGTTCTCTTCCACCTCCCCTTTGAGTGCTTCGTACTCCTGCATCTCCTCGTCATCCAGCATATCGACTTCGGTTTCGAACAAGGCAGGTCCCACATCTATCCTCACCGAGAATTCACTGTTCAAGGTATAAGTCTTGGTCGGTGGGCCACCCCTCTCGCTCTTGGATCTTTTGGAGATCACTATCCCCTGACGCTCCATGGTCTTCAGATGTTTGGAAACCGCCTGTTGACTGGTGTTCAGCGTGCGAGATAGCTGTAAAGGATAGTGCTCTTCCCTGGATAGTATCTCCAGTATCTTTCTGCGTGTGGGGTTCTGCAGGAGCTGCAGTATCTCGTCGAAATCCGTTTTTCCCATATTCTATCACATTCTATATAAAATGGAGAAGAGGGTGGAAGGCTTGCAGCCTTCACTTGATCTCTATCTTCTTGCCTTCTTCCTCTTCCTTTTCAACTTTCGGGAGCTTTATGCTCAGTATACCGTTCTTTAGGGTGGCGTCCACCTCTTCCTTCGAGATGTCTTCCGGAAGCGGTATCTGTCTGTAGAAGGAACTGTATCCACGTTCCTGCCTTACGTAGTCCTCGCCTTCTTCTTTTCTTTCTTTCTTTGTCTCGCCCTTTATCTCCAGCCTATCCTCTTTGAGTTCCAGTGAGATATCCTTTTTATCGATACCGGGTAACTCCGCTTCGATCAAGTAGTGGTCTCCCCTGTTCTGTATGTCCAGTACCGGCGTTCTGAATTCAGGTAATATCGATGATCCCCTGCGTCTGAACGGTCTTCCTACGAACCGGTCGAAAGTCCTGTCCAATTCGTCCATCATCCGCTCCATCTCTGTTAACGACCTATCCACCCATGCACTGGGTATCCAGTCCTTTGAGATCCAATCGCCGGGTCTGTCCATCATCTCTTTACCGCTCTCGGGCTCCCTTTCCTCTATCTCTTCCGTCTTCGTCTCCTTTTTTTCTTCTTCGGCCATTTATATCACCTCTACTTTACAACTTCTTGTTGTAATGTTACTGTTTAGTAATTAGTAAGAGGTTCTATATAAACCTTTCCCTCTTTACGGCTTTGGGACAAAAATATTCGAGATAAGGGGGCTATAGAGAATCAATAGATTCTGAAGAAAATTTTACTGGTCCTATATAATACGTAGCGTCATACTTGTCCAGTAATTTTTTAAACTTT
>PUPH01000109.1 GCA_003553085.1 Thermoplasmata archaeon | reverse complement strand
AGGCAATAACCTTGAGCCTCGAATTCATCAAATCCGATTATCCGGGTAGGATTAGTGACATCAAATGCAAATATTGCCAATCTGTCGCCCTCATCTAAAACACGGGCGATCTCCTTTGTAGCTTCGTAAGCATGCCACCACCAATCCCTACCTTCTGCCCTCATGCTACCCGAAGTATCGACGACGACCACCATATCAACGTGCTTCATCTCGCCAACACCCGTGGGCGTCTCAGGCATCCAGTACGATCTAGGTGTGGAATATGCGGCACCACCGGTGAAATCTGAGATCCTATCATCGTCGGTCTCGAAGTAGCCGTCGTCTTCCTCTACCCCGCCGGTCATACCGGAGTATTGATCATCCCAATCACCGTAAACGTTGGTGTCTACGTCGGATCTATCCACGAAATCAAGAGCTCCTGCTCCGTCGATGTTAACAACGGTTTCATCGTGCCTCCACTTATCGGCACCACGCTCCATATCATCGTAGAAGTAATATACCGGATGGTTGACCACCGCTTGATTGTGGAACTCCATCATCTTGTTCTCGGTGTCCTCTGTACCATCTTCCGATATCTCGTTCGTCCTCCTGGTGGGATCGACACTCACCCGTATATTCCTGTTACCTGAATGGGACGGGCGCCAGTTGACTTCCACCGTCGCTGTACCCGGGTATACATCGAAGTAGGTAGTACCAGGATCGGATTCCCTTTGGGAACCTTCGACGAATACACTCTCTGATGCTACGTATTCGTCTCCATCCTTGATACGTACGAGGGCGGTCGTTCCCCTGTAACCGATGTTCTGTATCTCACCTCTGATGGTGTAAGAACGCCCAGTATGAGGTTGATCGCTCGAGAAAACGATGTCATGGTGGATCACCCGTAACTCCGCTCTATCATCATCACTTCCCAGATGCCACATCGTCGTGTACACGAATTCGTCGATTGCACTCTCTCTCGATGTATCTACAGGCTGTCCAGGCCAATCACTGAAGTCTCTTCCCTCGACCAATGGAGCTACAAAACGATCGATATTCACACCCATGTAAACTACTTTTGATCTACCATCGTCACGTATGGAGCAGATATTGTTACCGTATCCATCCTGGAAGAGTACTTCTCCACCACTGGTTTCGAAAGTGCTGATAGAACCAGGACCGATCACATCGTATTCTAGACCATGGGATAGGGGGCTACCCTTTTGACCAACGAGTTGAGATGGATATGGAACGTTTTCGGTGGACCCATGCTCGATGCCCATAACACCATGTAGAAAACGACTCTGAATATCATTCGGATCATATCCATCGAGGTATTCTATCATATGCTCACCCATCAACACTAGATTGCCACCTCTGTCCTGGGTAACGTAATCCCTAAGATTCACGATTTGTTCTTCGAGGAATATATTATCAGACCTCTCACCGGTCACCCAAAATACTGCATTATATTCAGAAAGTCTGTCGTAATCGGGTCCATCCTCTTCAGGCTCAACCATGACGTAGTCGTAATTTACACCGATCTCATGACCCAGTCGTTTGAATGATTCCTCTATCTCGTAGGTCACATTTTGATATCCATCGACGAACTCTGAGTGATCGGCATCGACGAGTAGTGTTGAATAATGCACGTTCACCTCTATCCTATCGTCGGTCACATCCAGGTCCTTATAAGTGATATCATTGTTACGTCGAGTCACTTCGTCGATCTCGTGGAAATAATCTGCGATAACTATGAATTCCTGCAGACCGAGCTCTTCGGCGGTCCATAGGAATGTGACTTGGGCCATGCCTCCATTGCGCTCTATGAAGATCTCATCCCCCTCTTCCGGTCTAAGTACCTCTTCACCTCGATTCCTCTCACAGCGAACAGCGACGTATAGATCCTCCGGACCATTATTCCTCAATGTGGCGGTCACCTTGATCTCATCCATATACATCGGCGCCACCGGCTCGATGGTTTGTGAGGCAACAGCCACATCCACTCCGCTCCTGGTCTCCATACCGGTCAGCCAAGTGATGACTTCCGCCACCATGTTGCTTCTTTGTCCGGGATCATCGATATTGCCGAACGGGAATGAGTTCACGGCAGTGCGGTTCCTATCGCCTATCTCGTATCCCACACCGTATACATCACCATCGTTCACGAGTGTGTTATTAGCCGGTACATCGGTCCTGGGTGTTAAAGTAAGGTAATCATCATCTCCGGCCCTAACCGTGTAATTGAAACGCCCGTATGTTCCACGTTCTCCCCCTGGTTCTAGAGTTGTTTCCTCATCTAAAGAAGATCCTTGTATTTCAGTATATCCTAGTTTCTCTTCCAGATCACCGAGGTCGAACATGTCACCCAGGTTTGAACCTATCAGCCAGAAAGCCCCTCCGTCATCGATGAACTCGTTCACTACATCAGATGCTTGTTCCAAATGTATACCCTCTCGCCCTGTCATCCATATGATCAAGCTTGAATCGTCGAAGTTATCCTGTCCGGGTATATTTTCACCGTCTTGATCTATCTCAAATACGGAATATCCTAGATTCAATCCACGTAGATCGTTCTCCATTATGCGAGCTTCTCTTGTATCCTCTCCAAGAGAATCTCTGACCACCATCACAGTGGGATCGACGTGCATCGTGATGGACCTTGTATTATCGTCGGGTTCGACATCACTTATGGGGGAACCGGTCATATCCTCATCTTCAAATAGGTCTGTACTGACTTCTACTTTGATCTCATGGGGTCCGTGTCCATGAACTTCGAAGGTCGTTGTTACCCGCGTAGGTGCGGGACCCCGGTTGAATCTGGTAGCACCGCTACCGGCTTCTTCTCCATCGTCGTAAATGGTCCAATTGGCCGTGTAATTAACAGCACCGTTGTTGTATACCTCAGCAGATATTTCTACGTCGTCACCATGAGAAGGAGACCTAGGGCTGAAGCTTATCCGCCCCACGACCAGGTCCGGTTCGTATAGGCTGACTGTCTCTTCACCCACTGCCAATTTTATGTAGTCCGTATGCCAGTACACATTATTTTCCGGATCATCCTCAGCATCGCCGCCGTGGGCCAGGTCCCATGAATATTCTTCTCCCCCAGAGTGTGCATATATGGGGATCCAATACTTATCCGGTTCGGAATATATCCTGAACCTACCATCTTCAGGTAGTACGTATCTTCCTCCCTCTCGAGTCATGTTCCAGAATCCAGATCCCCATGCACTATCTTCAACGTCAAGGTTTGTATCGAGTTCTCTCATATCAACGATCACGCTTCGATTCTCTTGAACCACTGTAGCTGGGAATTCCACCCGAGCATACAAGGATATTTCTCCTCCAGGCTCAACATATCTCTGCCACTCCAAGGGATATCGTACCCCAGTACCCCTGATATTTGGCCTCAAGCTGATAAGGTCGGCTATCAATACGTCGCCTTCCCATACCCGTCTTTGACCGGTGCTAATCATCACCGTCAACCGGTCTGTAGTCAGCTGGAGTTCTTCCCATCCATCTTTACCCTCACTATACCCCCAATCAGAGGGTAGATCGGTGACGTTCAAAGAGACAGTTTCACCGATATCCCAATGGTCTTGATCATCCAGATCGCTAAGATCAACGTTTTCATCCATGAGTCCATACCGTTTACTATCACCCGTTCCATCGTCCAAGATATAGATGTGGGTATCTTGTGGATTTAGCGGATGACCACCGCGATGTTTAATATCCATCCAGATCTCATCGGGTCCCTCTCTAACGCTGGCTTCTAGATTTAAGTAACTGGTGCTATCCGGGGATTCCATCGTACTGACCGTGGCGAAGATGGCTGTGAAAAGTATGACGGTTATGCTCAATACGAGGATGGTACCTACGATCTCTGATACCGCTTCCTTATCCTTCCTTACAACTCTGTTCAAAGACATCTAAAATACCTCCTTTACATGTTCAAAATAGTTACTCTTGGCTGTCGTTACACCTGTTCTTTCATGATAGTATGTCCATGGATGATCGTCGTTCAAATACACTTCACCAACGGACATATCATTTTCGACATCTAGCTGAGAACTTTGTTCATCAGAAGACTCGAGTGATAGCGTACGATCTACATCTGTCAACGGAGACGGATCTCCATGAGCCTCGGCCAAGGTCATGGCTTCCCCATCCGTCAGAGGGATTGTGGCACCCCTCTCGGTGACCACCACATCGTCGATGAATATGGCTCTAGGTAAGCTCGCATCGGCATACTCGTCGTCGAGATTGGTGAACACCCTAAATCTGAGTATCACCCGCTCACCTCTCCAAGCGGATAGATCCGTATTCACACGGCTTAGACTATCTAGAGACACCCATCCGTAACCACTTCCATCTTCGTTTTCACCAGAATGTTGACCTCCTTCTCCACTGACACCCCAGCCTGACCTTCTACCGGAGGTCAGTGAATCCCATGTCCTTCCGTCGTCAGCCGATATCTCGACCCTGAATCCATCCGGAGGAAGCTGTTCACCATCTTCCAGGTTGAACCGCACGTATGCGGTCAGTTCCGGATTCACAGCGTTGGATAGATCGATGGTGGATGTGTATAGGCTGGAATCTATCCCTTCGGGAAGTCTATCCTCTCCATTCACTTCTGTGGTGAACATCCAATAATGGCCGTCTTCATTACCCAAAGTACGATCATGATAGTTATCATCAGGGGTTATCCCCATCTCATCCTCCAATTGCGAAGCGCTCACCAGGTTCCAATATCCGGGTCCGTCGGAGTTCCAGGCAGAGGATACTTTGAACCTCACGTTGTCCAGATACCAACCCATCTCAGGACGCCATCCCTGTTCTCTAGTAACACCGCCCATCTGGGCTAGCACGAATATGAACCTTATCTCCTCATGCTGCTCTAAAAAGTCTGTATGCCGACCTATGTTCACCCGCTCATGGGTCCAATCGAAGGTCCTATCGGCACTCTTGCCGTTGTAACCCCAGTACGGTAGATCACCGTGTGCATCGATGAGCCCGGTTGCTTGTCCGTTCAAAACAGGTCCTCCATCGAACTCTTGTTCAGCGATCCTCGTGAAATGCAGGTTCCCGGTGTAGGATTCCTCGGGTTCTACGTAGAGTCTGTTTTCAGGCTCCCAGTTCCAGTCATCGCCCGGCTGTCTTCCCCACATATATATGAACCCGCCGTTGGTACCTTGAGTCAATTTGTAACGATTCTGGAACTCCAGGGTAGCGCCTTTCAGATCGTCCATGTCGCCGAGTTCGACTGCTGGTGTCGTCATGTGTCTATAGCTAACGGTCGAGCTTATCGGCCCGTAGTCGTCATCCACTCCCGGGTAATAATCTATCTCGTAGGTGAAGGAAAGGTCGTCTAAGATTATGTTTTGACCGTTAGGTCCATCATGTATCAATTCGAATGTAAAAGATTCAGCATCGGAAACACCTAAAGGTATATTGATATAATCTCCATTTCCAGTAATCCCGGTATGTTCGAATTCACCGTCATTTATTCTTAACGTAAGACTCGCACTACCGGAAGTATCAACAAACATATTCGCATAAGCCTCTTTAACGACATATGAACCTTGTAGTTCATCTAATGTGTCCCTAGGATGAACTGTGTTTGAAATACGATGACCCTGTGTAGAGGATTCAAGCCAAACCCAGCGATCAGTACCCACACCGATTTTTCCGCTTGAAGTTGCTACGGAAAAATCGAAATCGTCATATTCACCGTATGCCGGTAATCTTCTCCCACCATCCCAATCATAATAATCGATTTGATCATCGAAATGTCCTGTGGTAAACGCATCAGAATAAACAAAGAACTGGACATCTTCCACCACTTCTAAATTTCCCAATGATGAATCCATATTTATATCATTACTTAATGGTTTTACCACATCACCTGGTGCTGAATGAAGATCTCCTTGTTCACTTTGCATCAAATCCATGACGAACATCTGATATAGTTGTGAAAGTTTTCCGGTATCCCTTTCTAAGATGCCATAAGAGACATTGGCTGTTGATGTGGCAGAAACCCAATGATGCCTGGGTTCGATCAAATCACTTATAGTAATACTCATGATGTTATAAGGACTACCTAGTAATCCTTTTTGACCATCCGGTCCATCAAACCATTGGGCAGCGCCTATCTCATGCGGTTCGTCGCCTGAATCGGCACCAGGGGCAAACATTTGTGAAGTCGAATCTTGAGTGGATAACCCATCAGTTAAGGTGATTATTCCTTTTACAGCATCATCTCTCCCTTCAAAATAAAGCTCCTCAATACATCGAGATGCGCCATTAAGTAATGATTTTTGGGGTGCCTGGGTACCATCAGGTATCAATCCTTTGATTGTATCTTTATCACCCTCGGGATCATCTTCACCAATCATAGAGTTATCATCCGTTAAAAGTAAATGTTCATGTACCGAACCACCTGCACCAAATCTAAAAAGTGCAACCCTATCACCTGGTTGCAACATATCAATTGCAGCCTCAGCAGCTTCAACTACATCATCAATATAAGGAGCCATCGTTTGCCCCGAATCAAATAATATGACTAAATCCAACGGTGCTCTATCCCTCAGGGCTGGATCGCCCTGGGTCTCGGGCATCCAGTATGCCCGGGGTGCAGAGTATGAGGAGCTGTGAGTGTTGTGTTTGATCTCTGGGTCGTCGGTGAGATATACACCATCCTCGGAGAAACTGCCATCCACGGATGTGCTACCGCTCATACTCCAGTCCCAGTCCCCTTCTACGTGAGTATCCGGGTCCTTTTCATCCATGAAGCTGAGTGGTCCCATCCCGTCGATATTGAAGAGTGTGGAATCGTGGGTCCATTTGGCTGTTCCATGTTCCATGTCATCGTAGAAGTAGTAAACGGGTTCGGTGACCACGGCTTGATTGTGGAACTCCATCAACTTACCTTCTTCACTCTCACCGTCTTCAGCTATCTCCCGGGTCCTGCGCAGGGGATCGACGCTCACACGTACGTTCCTGTCGCCTGCCATGGAAGGACGCCATGTGATCTCGATGGTCGCTGTCCCTGGTTCCACTATGAAGTGGTTACTGCTACCACCCTCTCTTTGTTGAGAACCCTCTATGAAAGCCGTTTCAGCACCGATATAGTTCTCACCTTCTCTTATCCTTATCAATGCGGTGGCACCTCTGTAACCTATGTTCTGCACCTCTGCCCTGACCTCATAAGTTCGGCCGGTCTGGAGATATTTTCCCGAGAATTCTATATCATGATCTATCATCCTCAGTTCAGCCCTCTCGTCCCTTTGACCGAACTGCCATAATGAAGTGTAGATGAATTCGTCCACGGCGGCCTCTGATGTGATGGTCACCTCCCCGGGCCATTCGTCGTAGTTTCTACCACTGACCACGGGACCTCTGAATCTATCAAGATTAACACCCATATACACGACTTTTGAGCTGCCGTCGTCCCGTATGGATGCCAGATTGTTCTTGTTCCTATCGGTGAAGAGTATCTCTGTATCGTCGTTTTCGACGAGCTCGAATCGGTTCAAAGATGAAGAACCGGATATCTCATATTCCAGACCGTGAGATAAAGGATTATCCCTCTGTCCTTGCAATACTGACGGGGTAGATCCGATGATCTCTATGGAATCGGGAGATATACCTAGATGATCCCTCAAAAAGGCATCGCCGTCGACACCATGTTCATCGAATCCTTCTAAGTGACTGATTATGTGCTCACCCACGAGCATAAGATTGGCGCCTAGTTCGTGATCCATGTATTCTTTTAGATTCTCGATGTCTGTATATGTGAGTACATTTGAACTCCTTTGACCGGTAACCCAAATCACTGCGTTGTATTCCGACAACATGTCGAAGTCTGGTCCATCGTGACCTTGTTCAACGAGTACATAATCATAGTTCCTCCCGACCTCATACCCCAGCCTGTTGAACGAGTCTTCGATCAATCTCGTTACGTTAGTGTAATCTTCATATTCTGAATGATCTGCATCTACCAAAAGAGTAGAGTAATGTACGTTGACCTTGATCCTGTCGTCGGTGAACTCCAGATCCTTGTACGTTATATCGTTGTTCCTCCTGGTGACCTCGTCGATCTCATGATAGTAATCGGCTATAGCGATGAATTCCTGCACACCCAATTCAGTAGCCGTCCAACTGAAAGTCACTGTGGCCACTCCTCCATCCTTCTCCAAAGGAATGAGGTCCCCTTCGTTGGGTGTCAATAGTTCTTCACCTCCGTTCCTTTCACACCTGACCGTCACATACAGATCCTCTGGGCCATTGTTCCTCAAAGTAGCGGTGATATTGATGGTATCCATGAACATCGGGGCCGCCGGTTCTATCTGCTGAGAGGTGACTGCTACATCGACACCACTACGTGTTGTCATGTTGGTTAGCCATCTCACTACCTCGCCCACCATGTTTCCCCTCTGCCCAGGATCGGAAAGGTCTTGGAACAGGAACGAATTAACCGCCGTTCTTTGCCTATCGACAGCCTCGTATCCTACACCGAATATGTTATCATCGTCATCCATCAACCTATCTTCGTCAGATACACCTGATTTGGGTGTTAGAGTGTGATAATCTCCAGGAGCAGCTGTATAATTGAAACGTCCGTAAGTACCAGTACCATCTTCACCATAAGGTCTGAATACGGTTTCCTCGGTTATGTCAATAGGACTGTGAGCGTTATATCCCAGTTTACCGCCTAGATCACCTATTTGATTGATTTCTGGTATATCATAACCGATGAGCCAGAATACACCACCGTCTTCGATAAATGAGTCGACTTCGGTATGAGCAGCTTGTTCTTCTAAACTGTTACCGTCCTGCCCGGTCATCCATATGAGCATGCTTGCTTCTTTCAAGTCATCCTCATCAGGTATATCGTCTTCGTTATGGATGTCGTACTGGGTATAATCAAGGTTCAATCCACGAAGTTCGTTCTCCAGAAGGATCGCTTCTCTCATCTCTCCACCAAGTGTGTCTCGAACCACCATGATGTAAGGATCCACCTGTATAGTTATAGATCGGATATTGTCCTCAGGGTTCACGTCGTCGATTGGGTCTCCTTCCATCATGGGGTTTTCATACAACTCATCCGACACTTCAACCGTTATTTTATGAGGGCCATGTCCATACACTCTGAACTCTGCCGAGATCCTCGTCGGCGATGGGCCTCGAGTGAATGTGGTACTCCCGGAAACACCCTCTGTTTGACCTATCGGATTTTTGTCGGTCATCGTCCATTCCGCAGTATAATTAACATTACCCTGGTTGTAAACATCAGCGGTTATCGTCACCCTATCGCCGTGAGTAGGAGATCTGGGGCTGAACCGAATATCTCCCACCACTAGATCGGGCTGGAACAATCCGACGGATTCCCTACCCACGCCCAGGGGTATATTATCCTCTGCGATATACACCCTTCGTTCAAGATCTTCCTCAAAATCGCCTTGAGTAAGATTTTTTGTTTCCTCAACACCACCAGTGTGAGCATAGATGGGTAACCAGTAAGCACCAGGATTCTGACTGGAAAGTATCTGTATCTTTTCTTCGGCCTCTTCGGGGAACACATACCTGTTTCCAGAATCATGGGTAAGGTTCCAGAACCCGGAACCCCACGCACTATCCTCTTGATCCAGATCGATGTCGATCTCTCTTAGATCAACTATCACGTTCCTAGGCAGTTCTTCGTAGAAAGACACCCTCGCATAGATCGATATCTTCCCTCCGGCCTCTACGTAGTTCTGCCAATCATAGGGATAGACTACACCGGCATCCCTGAAAGACGGCCTGTGAGTGACCTGGTCTCTGATGACGATATCACCTTCCCAAACCCTCCGTTGTCCTGTATTGATCATGATGGTCAGCCTATCATGATCATCCTGTACAAAATCAGTGACATTCAGTGAAACGGTTTCACCTAGATCCCAATACCTGATATCCGATAATCCTCCCATATCCACATTTTCATCCAAAGCCTCCTCTTCGACTGGGTCGTAACGCAGATCGTACCTGACTGGGGTCTCATCATCTGCTATCAGATATATGTTGGAGTCATAGGTTTCTATAGGGTCTCCCCCTCGGTGATTGATATTTAACCAATACTCATCGTCAGCGTCCCTGATCTCAGCTTCCATGTTCAGATGTGCTGTTCTATCCGGACCTTCCAGTGTGCTCACAGTAGCAAATATTGTGGTGAAAAGGACCACGGTTATTGCCAAAATCATGATGGTACCTAGCACTTCCGATACCGCGCTCTTAGCTTTACTCAGCCTGCGTTTACAAAAATGTTTGCGATTCAAATATGATTCCCCCAGTCAAAGGTTATAGAGAAAAGTCTTTCGAAAATATATAAACCTTATGTGGTAATCACCATCTTTCGATGGTAATCGACGAAGGGAAGACTTAAATCTTCATCCGCATATGTGCCTTGGAACAGTCATGAAGATAGGTGTTGTGGGTGTCGGGTCCATGGGACAGAACCACGCCCGTGTTCTCGACCAGATGGATTCTCTATGTGGTGT
>PUPH01000149.1 GCA_003553085.1 Thermoplasmata archaeon | reverse complement strand
GGGTACTCAAAAAATATCGACTCGGTGATCGACCTCACAAAACCGATCACTACCAAAAATGCAAAGGCGGTAAGCGGTGTTATATTTATGTTTTCTAAATAATCTATAAAATCGTACATCATTGATAAGATGAGGTTATCCTGTTTTTTAGAATCGAGTTTATCCTTCTGCATCTTGATTCAAGTCATGCCCCCTCTTCTATAATTTCTTTTTCCTTCTAGTTTAACCACAGGCCCTCGTTTTACACAATATCCATTAAAAAAGTATTTATACCGTAATCGGGGGTAGAAGTACGTATGCCTAGGTCCTCTTCAGGAAGAATCGGTAATGTATTGCTCATATTGACGGTATCGATCATTTTTTTGTCTTCGATCATCCCTACAACCTTAGGTGAAGTTGACCACGAAAACGGCATCCCTGAATGGTTACATGAAAAATTAGATTCAGATCCCGATGATCCACACTCATTGGGCGTTTATGCATTATATGATCCCGATTACTCAACATCGAAGTATACTGGGTGGCGGACTTTTGAGGAGCCCGACGGTGACGATACCATCACCATAGCCACAGAGCGGTTGGTGGTCCGTAGAGGTACCAGACTCCTCCTTCAGGGGGACTCGGAGGCGGACGCCAGTATCCGCGGTGAGAAGGAGGGGCTGACGGCACTTCATATACAAGAAAGAGATGACGGATGGGAGATCGACGTACCAGACGATTGTACCGTTGGGAAGTATATATTTTCAGCAGCAGATGACGATGGGTCCCACGAGATGGAAATATTTGTAGTGTATGATCCATGGGCCATGGGGATATCTGAGGATAAATTAAGAGCATACGCTTACGATGAAGAGAGTGACAGGCCAGAAGTGGATTACATAATAACGACGGGTCATCAAACTCCTCAAGGTGTTCTCCGTCCCTTCGGTGACGAAAGAGAAGGATGGTTGGATATGTATGAATTTGCTCTTTCAGCGGTTGGGAACACCACCGATCCTCAGGAGGCGGCAGCTAGGATCGTTCGAGTGGTCGCCCAAAGATCGATAGCCAGCCCCAGCGGTTTTGAGGGTCAACCAGCTTTAAGAGATGCGTCACAGATATTATTTGGAAGTGGAACTACCACGATCCTTGACGAAGAACTTCAGTACCAAGGTCTCACACTTGAGGATGCAGAGATATTATCACAGAATGGAAGAACGATAAATGAGATCGCTAATTACGACCAAGTTGAAGCCTCTAAGCTCATCAACGCTTGGTGTGACGAGGTCTCCTGGGCCACCGCTTCATTACTGAGATCCGTAGGGATACCTAGTCGTGTTGCTTCTTTACACCCTACCGCCGAAACCCAATTGATGGGACATTTCATGGTGGAAGTGTGGTTCGAAGAATCTCTGTATCACACCGACTGGGATGATGATGAAGGAGGTTGGTTCGTTCTGGATGCTGATGAATGGAACATCGAATGGCACGTGGAGGATCCCGTATTTTGGATGCCCCTCGGTGAATGTTTTACATCGCGTTCTAATTACCGAAGGGTGGCCGAAGTACTCTTCGATGGGAGGTACGAATTCGGTGCAGTTTATGTATCGGGGCTCAATCACGGAGAATTCATAGACGTGTCTAACCATTACATAACCGATGAGGAAACACTTCTGGATCATGGAACTCTGACCAAACTGAAGGGAAGAGGTGGAGGTGATCTTTATAGGGTCGAAGTGGGTCGAAATTCTAGATTGACTCTAGAATCCTCACATAACGTGAACGCGAGCATCTACGTTTCTAGACGAAATTATCCACTGATTCCAGTGGCGGAAGAGGGTTATCCATTCACCAGCCATCTACCAGATCTGTACGATGACGAGGTGGTGTTAGGCGAAGGAACGTACTATGTAGGTATCTATGCGCCCCAGAACAGCGATCCATCAGTTGAAGGCGATTTTGGAACTTATACTTTACACCTGGAGGAGACACCCCATCTAGAGCCCACCTTCATGGATGTAAGAGAGATCCCCGACGATCTGGATCTGAGAAGCTATCTGGGGCATCTGGTTGCCTTTCTATTATTGGTCGTTTGGGCTATCTCGTATCATGTGATGAAGAAAACCCGATGATCTTCACCTTCGATAAGAAAACTTTATTACGATTATAGCATCTTTTTTTGACATCATGGATAAAAAATGGTCCACGAACCAGTTATTACACGCAACCTTTACTATCATCGTAATATTGATAATAGTCATCGCATTGATAATAAATCTTCCAGATGATGATAAGGAAGATGAATCCGACTGGACCGAGTATCCATACGTGATCCCGGGTACCGATCTGAGGTTTCCAGATGTGGAGGGAGAAACAGAGGGAGAAAAGTGGATCTCTATAGGGATGAAGCTAGAATTATCCGGTCATGAGGAATTACACATAGTCCTACTTTATCACCCCAACTTTAAAAGCACATATCTATTCAACAGGGGCGAACCGATATATGAAGAAAATATACGTGGGAACATGGTCTTGAAAGAAGGAGTCGGTGGGATGACCTTTGAACACGATGGATACGGGATGAATGATACCATCGAACCCACAGGAGATGCTTTCAGCTATGATCTCAATGCGTGGATCCCTTCTAATGATAACTTCACCGATCACGGAGAAAAAATATTCCTGAATCTAACTCTAGAATCTAACAAACCACCCGCTACCTTGTTTGACGGCCAAGTTCAGTTGAACCACCGATATTATAACCTATTCTCACTCACGGATTGTTATGTGCGGGGTTCTGTCGAAGAGAACGGTATCACAAAGAACACCGAGGGTTCAGCTTGGTTCGAACATCAATGGGGTGATTTCGGCACCTTGGATTGGGACTGGTTCTCTGTGTGGTTAGATGAGGACATAGAGTTGAAGATCGTTCATCTGAGTTCAGGAACACATCATTTAGACTATATCATGTATGTCGGGCCACAGGGCGAAATAACAACCATAGAAGGGGTGAGTATCGACGTAACGTCAAAACACCGAGGATACGGTCATATCTGGGATATCACCTCTCAAAGATATGATATAGATCTGAGTATAACCGTTCAGGATGAGATGACTGTTTATGGTGCTGGATACATCGTGGGTTTTGGAAGCATCGAAGGCACCATGGATGATATGGACATAGATACGGAAATATACATCGAGTCCACCATCAGTTATTTAGAGATACCTCTTCCATGAAACTATTTTTTTACCAACTTTTTTAACTCTTCCAAGGAGACCGATTTTTCTTCTATCAGGTTTCTCTTCTTCAATATATCCACGAATTTCTCTTTGTCTTTGATCCTATGCTTGTAAAAATTCTCTCCAAGTATGTCTCCCTCATCTCTAAAAAGGATGTAAAGGGTGTTAGGCATCTCTTTGATATTTGGATACACTTTGATAACCTCATCGAAGGGTATCTTCCAGAGTTCAACCCCTGCCTTTTCGCTGTATTTGATTATGCACCCATCTTTTATCACCAAGTCTTCGGTCAAAGCATAGTATTGCTTTAATGAGTTTTTTAATCTATAAAGTATGTAGATGGCATATAATGCAGCGAGTATTGCGAGCATAGTGCGGACCCATAACCGGACCTCAAAAATAAAAACCAAAAATATAAACAAAACCACTATTGAAATACCGAGAGCGTCCCTCATAACCCTTATCTTCCTTAATTTCCACTCCTTATCCAGATGTTCCGGTTCCGATGTATCTATGATCTGATCCATGGATGGTGTATATGAGGGAGCATTAATCATTTTTTCCCTTAACTCAATTGGCTCTTGATCATATCTTCTGCCAGTTGTAAAAACCTTTCTTTTTTATCATCCGGTATAAACGCCCCTGCGGCTATGGCATGTCCGCCACCTTCCCCCCCCAATTCTTTAGAACACTTGGACATCACTTCAGATAGGTCCAGGCCAGAATCTACCAGTGTTTTAGTGGCCCTGGACGAAACTTTCATACCCTCCCCATCTTCAGTATAAGCAAAACCCAAGATGGGCATGCTCCGATCTGCTTTTCCCGAACCTAATATCATCCCCGCCACGGTTCCAAGTACTGTTTCCGGTATTTTATGACCGCCGCTAAAGTACTGTAGAAAATCTTTCTCTTCTATTCCTTCGGACTCCACGATCTTCATGCAGTCCACCAGTACCTTTTGGTGACCTTTAAGTAGCCGGTATGCTTCTTTTAACTTCTCACCACGATCTCCCGTACACACCGCCATCCCGATCTTACCCTTTTGGTACCTACCACATGAATTCAACAACGTCGAAAATTCCTTAGCTTCGTGTAGCATAGTACCCGGTTCTTCGTTCGGGAACGTATATACTTCTCCCACCAACGAACTCGCATAACTCGCAGGGTATCCTGCATCAAGTATCCTATCGGCCAATGCTGAGATGATTTTCTGCTTCTCCGGATGCTCGAGTTGATACCATCTTCTCCATCCCCCATCCTTTTTCAGGGGTATCCCCAGATCATCCAAGAAATCGACACTTCCGGTCTGATCGCCGCTCAGTCCGGGGATAAGAGGGTCACTGGCATATTCTATGACCTTGGACAGGGGCCTGCTCTCTATGCCGTAGAGTTGAGCGTCGATGTTTGTATTTACAAAACCCGCTTCCTCTCCCTCTGCCAGTATCTCTCTGTTCGATCCGACCAACCTACCGTCGGCCGATGCCTGCATATCACCAACGGCCCCGACGATGGCTAGATGAGATAGGTCGATATTATCACCCATCTCTCTGGCGACCAGGTATGTCACACCTGCTCCAGATATCTCTTTGGATCCATCGATCCCATACCGGTGTGGATTCAGTTCCATTATCCCATGATTACTGTAACTGAGTATGTTCCCTCTATCTAAAGGACCGGTGGCCTCACCTTGAGGTTCATGATGGTCCGTTATGACGCATCTTACACCGGCGAGGTTTCTCAATTGACCGCTGCCAAGATCTGTGAACCAGATCATGTCATGGCCCGCTTCCTTGACACTGTTCAGGATCCTTTCTTCCAGCTGTTTGACGAACTGTACCGACACATCCACCCCTGCTCTGGAGAGTGCAGAATAAGCGATGCTGGCCGAGGCGATACCGTCGGCATCTATATGTGAAACTACGTGAACCTTCGAGCTGGATAAGAGCCTTTCCGCGATCTCCTTTGCTTTTTCTTTCAATTTATCCAATCCTCAATAAAACGCGGTCAAATAAACGTTACTGATATGGAGCTGTTCTACACTTCTAAATAAACACTCCCTTCATATATCAATAATCTACATATCCCCCCTCGCCCTTACATGTTATCATATGGTTCGAAAGATAACCACCAAGGAAAAAGTGCTGGTACACCTTTTAGACTATTATTCGACCCGGGAAAAATATCAACAACCGGTCGAGATCACCCAAGAAGGTATGGCGGAAGTTATAGGTTCGAAACAGAACACGATCTCATACTCGGTCAGAAGTTTGGTCAATGAGGGGTTATTACATGAAGATACTTCACGTATAAAAGGAAAAAAGCAGAGAAGGAAGGGATATTTTCTAACGGATAGGGGTGTGAAAAAAGCAAAAAAGATCCATTCAAAGGTGTCACAAACTCCCATCAGCGCGGTTATAGGAGGGGATGAACGTGAAGTATTATTGAAGGATATCAACAAATTTTTCCATACAAATTTTTCACCACTTGAAATATTGAATCGTGTAGAGGACGGAGTTTTTACATATGAGTCATCTAGGGGCGAAAAGGAACAGGCAAATTATCTTTTTAACATGCCTGAACCTCCTGCAAAAAGGCACGGATCGATAGATGAGCTTTCTAAAAAATTCCAGGACGGGGGCTCGATCTTTTTGGTAGAAGGTGAGCCTGGTACCGGCCGAACTTCCTTACTAACCTCGTTCGTTGAGGAACAGATGAATGAAACCCCCATATTTTATTTCAAGATCGAAGATTGGCACAATGAACGGTATATGCTAGATCATCTTGCCGCTTTCTTCTCGAAGAACGGAGAACATAAACTGTCTTCATATCTTGAATCCGCACGTGATCTAAAGATAGCCGAAGCCATGGCAAACCTGAAGAGAGATCTAACACGGATATCGGAAGCCATCATAATCATGGACGATATCGACGAGAATCCCATCCTCATGAGGATCCTATGTAACTTTGCAAAAGAAGTTAGAGATATAGACCAGTTGGGTATGATTTTCTCATCAAGACCCGGTCGATGTCCCCCGGAGCAGAGAAAAAAGATCAGCCCAGAACGGATATTGATCGACAGCGAGGAATGCGAAAGAACGATGTTTGTGGAGTTAGCGGAGTTTTATGGTATAAAAGAAACTTGTGAGGCCGTGCTCGATCTGGTTTTAGAGAACAATCTTACACCGGAAGAACACCTCGCACTTTCTTACATGTCCGTCCATCGCTATCCTGTGGAGAGGAACGAGATATGCAAATTGGACACGGTGAACAACAACCTCATCATAAATCTACTTAAAACACCGATGGCCATGGTTTCTGTAGAAGAGAAGCCGATAATACATCCTCAGGTCAGGGAACGTCTGATGGGTCGATTACCCTTAGACACGAAGAAGATACTCAACTCGATCGCCGCGGATTACTATGACGAGATCCCAGCAAAGACCACTTGGGAGAAGATAGAGATGCTGTATCATCTTGCCGGTGCGGATGAGCGAGAGGATTTTTTCAGATATCTGAAGGAATACGGATTCGACATAATCTCAAACGGTTACAGCCGTTCGGTCCTTGAGATCACAGAACATCTTGAAACGGTCAGCGGTGACATGACCGGTTATCCTACCCTTTCTTTTTGGCGAGCAGAGTGTCACAGATTGTTGAGCGAGTATCCTTTGGCTCTACGGGAATACCGAAACGTCATCGATAGTTCGGAGGATGATGAATTGGTGACCCTATCACACCATGGGGTCGCAAGGATACTCGAAGAACAGGGACGGTACGAATCCGCACTTTTAGAGTACGAAAAATCCATCGATAGATATCAGCGATCCAGTGTTCTGGACTCCAAATTGACGGGTAAGACCCTATTCCAGGTCGCCAACGTTTATTCGAAAAGAAACGAGTTCGACAGGGCTAGGGATTATCTCGCGTCCGCCGTGGAGATCCTGGAAGATAATAAGAACTATCCAACGTTAACATCAGCATACTTCCTTTTGGCACGAGTGGAGAAGGAAAGTGGTAATTCATTCGAAGCAATAGAAGCTTTTGAGAGGGGGATGGCCGCTTGGGAAAAGATAGAGGAAACGTATCACCGTGTCGGCGGCCTCCACGATATAGGCGCGTTCTATAAGGTCATCAGGGATCTGAGCAATGCAAAGGATTTCCTTAAAGAGACCATAGATATGTGCGAACAGATGGGATACAGTAAATTGAAAGCCTCGGCACTGCTGACCCTGACGGAATGTCATCTCGAGAAGGGTGAATACGAATCGGCAGCCGGATGTGCCGAGGAAGCTACCAGGATCTTTAACGAACTGAATTATGAAGAAGAGAGGGCCTACGGCCATGCACTCCTGGGTCAAGTGTATTCACGACTCAACGACATGGATAAGGCCGAGGACAATCTAGCTAAAGCCATATCCATCTATCAAAAATTGGGCTCCTCCTATCCCTTGGGACTGGCTTATTTCTCCATGGCTAAACTTCAGGAGAAGAAGGGTAACAAAGAGGGCATCGCCAGCAACTTCAGAAAATCCCTGCTCTTGCTGTCTTCCAGCGGTGCTAGCAGGATGATAGAACACGTCCAGCGAGAGATGAAGACCATACCCCTTTCGATGTGAGATCATGGGAAAATTTCCACATGAATTCCTGAAAAGGTTTTTTACGGATCATGATGATGAAAGGATAATCGTCGGTCCTCGGTACGGCGAGGATGCCGCGGTTTTAGATTTTGGAGAGGAATATCTGATAGTACACCCGGATCCCATCTCCGGTGCGGTCAAACACATAGGATGGTTGTCCGTTCACATACCCGCCAACGATATCGCAGTCACCGGAGCCGAGCCCCGATGGGCACTGCCCACGGTGCAGGTACCGGAGGACATGGAATTTTCGGAAGTCGAGGATATATTGGAAGACATATCACATGCAGCCGACGATCTGAATATATCTTTGATAGGAGGTCATACTGAAAAGGTGGACTTTCTAGAGCGCCCCATGGTCACCACCTGCATGATGGGCGTGACGACAGATCCCATATTCACACACTCATCCCGACCTGGAGATCTTATCGTTCAGGTAGGGGCCGGGGGTATCGAGGGAACGTGGGTATTGGCATCCGATCTCTACGATGTTTTGGTCCATCGAGGTATCGATCCCACCGTATTGAAGAGTATATCCGAAAACTGGCGTGACGATGTCAGCGTTGTTAAAAACGCCGGTATTTTCAGAGATATTTCGACATCTATGCACGATGCCACCGAAGGCGGTATATTACAAGGCCTCTACGAGATGGCTCTAGCATCTCAGAACAGATTTGAAGTGTCCGAAGAGCTTTTGGTTAGAGAGGAGACCGTAGAGATCTGCAGGGCGCTGGAGATAGATCCATTCCGTTTGATCTCCTCAGGGTGCCTTTTAGCGACGGTACCTCCTGAAACCGAAATACCGATGGGTAAGGTCATCGGAGAGGTTAAGTCCGGAGGACCTTCTCTGATCTATGAAGGGGATAGTGTCCAAGAGAACACCGAGGATGAACTGTTCAAGGTGTTGGGGCGGGGGGATGTCGGTCTTTGAGCGATGTTGATCTCCCCGCAAAATACACTTGATCTTCTACCTCTTTGAACCGAGTCACGGGATCCACCGTTACTAAACTCACTTAAAGTGTCCAAAAATAGGGTCTATCACTAATATCATCGTGAAAGAATTCCAAGGCATCAATTTATGATCGTTATCTGTGAGCCGGCTATCCGGTCGAAATCACCGGTCATCGTCATGATTTAGAAACTGTTCTTCCCCACGATGCTAGGACCATCTCCAATTTACAATCCCCTTAGGGCCATCAGGAGCTTACTCTAAGTAAAAAGGCGATCATTATCGGATCGGTCGTGGCCTTGGGTTCACAAGCTAAGTCAGGTTGAAAGGACTTTGTTTCTACGGAAAGTAATAAAGGATGGTTTTACGCCGAAGGAATTATCAATGATGGATCTGAAAAATGATTAAATAGGCATATGTAAACTTGCACAGTCGCACATATATGCAGTATAGAAATATTTATATGCGGGAGGGGGGTTACCGCTATCATGGTGAAAAGATATAAAAAACCCTTAACATCGGTGGTGGTTATCATTCTGATGATCAGCATCACGTTGGTGTTTTTGGGTGCAGAAGATGTGAGTGCGAACGAAATTGAGTTGGAGAAAGATGTGATCGAAAATTCTACATTGTCGAGTCAAAACAGAAGAACTCCTGCTGAATGGGAAACGACTGAAAAAGTTTTGTATTTGCCCCACGAGGATTATAGTGACTATTTTGATTCATTAACCACAGTTTTAGATGAGTTATCAATTACTCTAGAAAATGTAAGATATGTTTTCGAGGATCAAAATCCACCTGTTGAACATCACCGTGCACATGTATGGGTTAGAGATTTCGGACCCATTACGGGAATGAATAATGAAGGAGAGCCATACTATTTAAACACACGCTATGGCTATTATTTTGAATCATTAACACCTCGATGTAAGTTCGCTTATTCGTACGGAAATTTTACTGAAGTAAATGTCACCACAGATTACGATTTTTCATCCCATGGGGGTAACTTCATGATAGATAGTGCTGGCCTTTTCTATGAATCAAATAATACAATAATTAGAAACCTTTTAAATCCGATATATCCTGAACCGGAAGATGTTATAAATAAGGCAAAAGAGATTTTTAACATACACGAATATAATGTACCGGGTGGTCATACAATAAACGGCCATATCGATATGTATGCAAAGTTGGTTTCGGAAAATACGGTTATCATCGCTGAAGCAATAGACGGGTATCAGGTGCCGAATGGTGGTACTGCTTTAAGTCCCACTGACGCTGATATTCTTGGAGATGTAGCTAATTATTTTGAGAGTTCATCTCCTCGGAATGGAGAGGGATATCAGATATACAGAGTTCCTGCGTGGGAACAGGATGGAGCATTGGTGTCCTATACTAACTCATTGATTATAAACGATAATGTAATTATACCTGAGTACAATTATGATTGGGCAGATAATTATGACTGGGACGATTATGTTACTGGTAAAGGCGGCATATATTATAACGCAATGCCGGATCATAATAGGGAAACTGTAGATTCCTCAGATGTTATACAATTGGGTGGAGCAGTACATTGCACCACTATGCAGATACCCAAGAGAAACATGCCACCAGAGATAACCAACGTTGATGTGGATATTACATACAGTACTGTAACGGTGAGTGCAGATATCACTGATCAACGGTTTAATATAGTTCAAGAAAACTGGGAGGATTGCACTGATTTCACTCAAACTATTTACTACAGAAAATCTAGTGAGATTGAATTCGAGGATGAAATACCATTTACTCACGATTCAGGTGACAAATACACCGTAGAAATCCCTGTAACTCAAGGAGAGACCTACGAATATTTCATCAGAGTAGAGGATTCGGACGGAGCGGTTACATACCATGGAGATGCTTGGGATAGTTATACGTTTGAAACACCTTTACCACATATATACATCACTTCTCCCTCTTGGGGTCAAAGTTTCTCTACAAGTACTGTCAACGCTCAGTGGACAAGTGATGATCATGGTACTGTGGACTACTATCGTGTAAGCCTG
>PUPH01000038.1 GCA_003553085.1 Thermoplasmata archaeon | reverse complement strand
CTTAAATGCCCAACCAGGTGGCGTAAATGAAGGATAAGCACACAAAATTGTTCATCCCGGGACCTACAGAGGTCAAGAAGGAGATAATAGAAGAGATGGAAGAGTGGATGTTCGGTCACCGCTCGGAAAAGATGACTGAGTTGTTCACTACCATGACGGAAGACACCAAGAAGTTCCTCGGTACAGAAAACGACGTGATAATTCTGTCTACATCCGGTACGCTCTTCATGGAGAGTTCCATAATGAATTGCGTCGATGACAGAGTTCTTTGTTCGACCTGCGGAAGTTTTTCTCAAAGGCAGGCGGATATCGCAGAACGTCTTGGAAAAAACGTCGATAGACTGGAGTACGAGTGGGGAAAAGCGGTTAAACCAGAGGATGTTAGGGAGGCATTAGAGAAAAAAGATTACGACGCTTTCACATGTGTAATGAATGAAACATCAACCGGTATTAGAAATCCACTAGAGGAGATAGGAGAGGTAATGAAGGACTTCCCAGACACATTGTTCATAGTTGATGCAATATCAGCTCTGGGTGGGGATCACATAGACATAGAAGGAAGCAACATCGATGTCATATTCACCTCAGTACAGAAGGCTTTTGCTATGCCTCCTGGATTAGCTGTATGTGTGGTGAACGATAAGGCATACGAACGAGAGGCGAACTCAGATTCTGCTTCATGGTATGCAGGTTTCCAAAGGAACATAGATTACTACAACAAGAAAGGTCAAACTCATTCCACACCAGCGATCTCACTCATGCTCGCTTACAGAAAGCAGATGAAACGTATGCTTGAGGAAGGCCATAAAGCGAGAGATCAAAGGCACAAGGATATGGCTGAATACACCCAAAAATGGGCTAAGAAACACTTCGATATGTTCCCAGAAGAAGGTTACTGGTCACAAACGGTCAGCACGATCAAAAATACACAGGGATTGAACATAAACGAACTACGTCAGGAGATCGATGAGAAATACGGTATCCTCTTCTCGAACGGATATGGAAAACAACTGAAGGAAAAGACCTTCCGTATCGGTCACATGGGAGAGCACACCGTAGAGGATGTAAAAGAGCTCACCGATGCCATAGAAGAAGTAGCAGGGCTGTGATATCCATGGCAAAGAAAGTATTGGTATGCAACCCCATCGCTGAAGAAGGCATAGAGATGCTGGAAGAAGCGGGATTTGAAGTGGATCAAAAGTTCGGGATGTCAAAGGAAGAATTGACCAAAATGGTGCCCCCTTATCATGCCATGATAGTACGCGGTTCCACAAAGGTCAGAGAACCGACATTAGATGCGGCGGAAAATCTAGAGGCCATCGGTAGGCCGGGTATCGGCTTGGATAATATCGATGTAGAATATGCAAAGGAAAAAGGAGTCGCCGTTTACAACACACCCACGGCCACAACGATCTCCGTAGCTGAGTTGGTATTCACCCACATGTTCGCAGCTTACAGGAATGTAGTTGCAGGTACCAACAGCCTCAGGGAAGGAAAGTGGATAAAGAAGGAGTTGAAAAGCAACGAGATCTACGGAAAAACACTGGGTATAATCGGATACGGCAATATAGGTCATGAAGTTGCCAAAAGAGCGGACTGTTTCGGTATGAAAGTCATCGCATTCGATGTTGTCGATGTAGAGGACCCCGGACCTGCTAATATGGTCGACTTGGACACGATCATTACTGAAAGCGACTTCATCACCTTACACGTACCTCACATCGATTCGACACATCATCTGTTAAGCACTGAAGAGTTCAAGAAGATGAAAGGATCTGCGGTATTAGTAGATTGTTCACGCGGAGGCGTGGTCGATGAGGAGGCACTCTATGAGGCCCTAACAGATGGCGAAATAAGGTTCGCCTGTAAGGACGTCTTTGCCGAAGAACCACCTGGAGATAATCCACTGTTCACCCTCGATAACTTCCATGCGACGCCCCACATAGGCGGACAGACCTTGGAAGGACAAGCGAGAGCTGGCACCCAGGCAGCTGAAAAAGTTATCGCCGAACTGCAGAAAAGAGGCTGATCCCATGGTTAAAGTCCGACCGTTCCGCAATATACACTATAACAAAGACAAGATCGACTCCATGGAGAAAGTGATCACCCAGCCCTATGATAAGATCCCTGAAGAGCTGCAGGAAAAGTACTACAAAAATAGCCATTACAACTACTGCAGGTTGATCCTTCCCCGGGAAGAAGATAGATACGAAGCCGCGTCCACAAGCTTGAAGAAATGGATGGAAGAAGAGATCCTACTAAAGGATAAAGAACCGTCCATCTACGTTTACTATCAGCGATTCGAAGTACTGGGTAAGAAGCACACTCGGAAAGGCTTCATATCTGCAGTGAAACTGCATCCATTCGAAGAGAAGGTTGTACTCCCTCATGAAAAGACACACAAAGGTCCGAAGATCGATAGATTGAACATGCTGAGAGCCACCGATAAGAACCTGGAGCCGGGATTCATGCTTTACAGCGACGCCGATGGAACCACCATCGATATATTCGATGAGATCGCAGCTAAAGAGCCTGACTTCGAAGCCGAGGACGAATACGGAGTGCACAGCCGGGTTTGGCGGCTTTCTGATGAACGTGCCATCGAGAAGGTGCAGAAAGTTTTGGATGGACAGCAGGTGGTCATAGCAGATGGCCATCACCGATATGAGACCGCGGTCACTCATCGTGATGAGATGAGGGAAAAGTATCCCGATCATACCGAGGATCATGCATTCAACTGGCGTATGACTTACATGGTACCCGTGGAGGATTCTGGGCTCGTTGTACTCCCCGGTCATCGTTTACTTCTAAAGCATGATGTTAGCTCAGACCATCTAGAGCAGATACGTGAACACTTCGATGCTACCGAAGTAGAGATAGGTGATGCAGAGTCTTATCTAGAAGAACATAAAGATAAGATATCCTTCGTCATGTACGATGGGAAAAAAGCAGTAGGCATCATCATCCCAGACCTATCATCGTTGGAAAAATTCATGGACAACGACTATTCCGAAGATTACAGATCCCTAGACGTGGTCATACTCAGGGACGTTATCTTCGAAGGCATCATGGGCGCGAAGGAACTTGCAATAGATGAAACCATAGCCTATGAACGTTGGCTCGACGACGCCGTTAAGCGAGTAGAAGAAGGCGATGCTACCGTGGCGTTCCTGGTTAATGCAACCAGACCTGAACAGGTACTGCGAACGGCAAAGAACGGCGAGCGGATGCCCGAAAAGTCAACGGACTTCTACCCCAAGGTGAACTCAGGTTTCACCATGATGGATATCGGTCCTGAAGAAAAACTCCTTTAAACCCCTTTTTTTACTTTTTTTTAAAGAATTCTGCTAATTCATCCATCCTATCTGCACTATTCTGATAGCCCGCCGACCTTGTCCTATGGATCAGTTCCTCGAACCTTTCCCTACCACCTGCAGTATTATCCGCATGACACACTATCTTTTCTTCGATGGTTTCGGGTATCATGTCTTTTGATGGCAATCCTTGTTCTTCGGCTTCCTCCTTGCTTATACCCCCACCGACGTGCCTTTCGACTATCTTCGCCAGCTCTTCATCCCAACCCTGCTCTCTCACTATCTTGGCACCTACCACCCCATGATCTGGACCATGACTGATGGTCCTACCTATATCGTGCAACATAGCTCCTGCGATCACCAGTTTTAGATCTCCACCATGTTCATACTGAAGGATGAATGCACGCTCCAAGACTGAAAGGGTGTGTTTCATCAAATCCTCATCCATACCCTTCTCCACGCAGAATCCGTAGCATTCGTCGATGGTCGGTATCTTGGAATAGTCCAATATCCTTTTCTTTCCTTTACAAGGCATGACTGATATACGGGCATCAGGATAATCACGTTTTACTTTCCTCTCATTGAAACGGTCCATGAAAATAGCTAGTGCCGCAACTTCCGAGTGGGGTTGGTTCCCAACAGCGACGTTGTAGTCGGACATCCTATAAACGTCCCCTGGAACCTTCTCAGCACCAACGATTATCAGCGGGTCCTTCAGAGCAACAGAACCGAAGAATCCATCGATATCTTCTCCGTACATCGTCAGATGTACCACATCACCTTTCCAATCGGAGATCAATCCCTTCCAATCTCTTTTCTCGACGATCTCAAAATCTCCTCCAAACCTATCAGTCACATCATTTATGGTCTTCTCCACCCGGCTGTCTTTATCTGTGATGAACATCTTGTCGGCATCGAATGCTCTAGCGGTCAAAGCGACGTGGGTTGTCATACGTTTATCCCGCTCAGGTCTGTGTCCGAGTCTTAATACTGCTACCAATCAAGTTCACCAGGAATCATCGATCTCTTCAGGGAATAATTCTTCATCATCATCTTCATCCAACGGATGTTCCTCGTCTCCCTCGTCGTCTATGATACCTTCTTCGCCTTCGTCCCAATCAACCATAAAGCTCCTCTCTTCAAGGGTCGGTATGAGAACTCCCCTAACCGCGATCAAAGCCGTGAGTATGGAGAAAAGTGCGGGAAGCACCATGTACAGTACCATGTCGTTCCCCACGACATCTTCACTGGTCGCTGCATGGTATGATGTCCAGACTATCCCTGCAAATAATATACCAGCTACGAACTTTCCAACAACATCAGGTATGTCGTCGAAAAGCATCTCTATGAAAAATGAGAAGGGGATGAAAACTCCCAAGATGATCACCAAGAAAGACAGTAGAAAGATCGATCTATCGGGACCGTAAAGGGGAGCTAAAACATATATCACATAGGTAATAGTCCCGATTATCGCCATCCCTAGTACGAGTGCGAAAGTACCGGTCGAATACTTCTCGAATATATTCAGATCGTCCAGGTCCATAATACCTCACTCCTTCAACTCTAGGATGCGATGGCCACGGTAATCTAGCTTTACCGAACGCTTTACCATACTCTTCAATGTAAGAGGTGACACCTCAAGCATCTCGCTGATATCTTTGGCGAAATTCTCACCCTTTTGCACCTGTTCAAGTATCTTGTCTTCGATCCCCACGAATTTTTCATCTTCCAGCATGGCTGCATAGAGCACTTCGCTTATCTCGCTGACTGGAACTGAAGCGTCGATGTGTACCGAGGAATAGTAAGTGTGGTATGCCTTCTTGGTTTCACGGTCGGTATGCTGCCACCGCGTCTCCACCAGTTTCATCTTTTCGAATAGTTTTAGAGCTTCCTTTCCCTCTTCACCGTATTTTTCCTCTATCTCGTCCGACGTTTTCCAATCGTCCGCTAACTCGGTGAAAACTTCCTTTTTAGTTTGAGTGCTCACCGCTCGAAGTATGGGTACGAAATCCGTGACATCTTTTATTACTTTGATCCGGGCCATCGTGAATCCTCACGTATATATGACTATTTGATTTAATATTTTTCTATGGGTAAACAACTTTTTGAGACGATCAAAAAATATCAATGCTGGAAGGGATATCTCCTCTTCTTTTAAGGTAGTTGATCTGGGTCCGGGTATATCTGTATTCAACTTCCGCCTTTTCGTCCTGAAAGTCCCAGGGTTTGACTATCAACAGATCCCCTTCTCTCATCCACATCCTTTTCTTAAGCTTTCCAGGGATCCTACCCATCCTTGATTTACCATCTTCACACATAACTCTGATCCTTCCGCCTCCAAGCATCTTGTCCGCTATAGCAAACATCTGCCCTTGTCTTCGTCGAGGGTAGGGGACTCGGATCACTTCTTCGCCGTTCTTGTCCGCTGACAAATTATCAGTATCCCAAATCATGGGGTGGCATATATAATCTTCGCCTGATTAGTCACAAAAGAGATATGTTCTTTCCCTCTCCCTTAGATCCAATAAACTCCCTGTTTTTGACTAAGAACTCACCTCTACAGAACACGTGTCGTGGGAATATAGCTCGAAAGCCTTCAAAAGGACTCCATCCACACTTTGAATGAAGCCTTTCATTCATTATGTTCTCCACTTCTCTGAAATCGAACAAAGCTAGGTCGGCGAAAAATCCCTCCTTTATCTTACCTTTTTTGATACCTAATATCTCAGAAGGTTTGGTGGAGATCATATCTACAACCGTGGAAAGTGCTGTTTCTCCCATGGCAACAGAGTTCATCATCAACGGGTACATGGTTTCCACACCCGGTAAACCCGCTGGGGCTTCAGAAAAATCAACCATCTTTTCGGATTCAGTATGTGGTGCATGATCGCTGGCCAAAACGTCTATCTCATCTCTTTCAAAATGTTCAGTAAGGGCGAAATGATCCTTATCACCACGTAGAGGTGGGTTCACCTTCCCGAACGGGCCTAATATAACCTCGTCTGTGAAATAGAGATGATGTGGAGTGACTTCCACAGAGTACCCTAACGATTTCGCGGCCTTAAAACCGGCATCCGTACTGACGTGGCACACATGTTTTTTACCCTCAGGCCATGTAGCCAAACTTTCGATGGCCTTGACTTCGCTGAGGGATGGACGCTCCTTGTTGTATCCTACCAGATCCTCTCCCTTTCCTTTGAATAGCTCTTCGTCCTCACAGTGGAAGGCCAGAAATCCATCGGAATCCAATACCGTATTCGCTTCATCCTTCAGATCTGTTACTTTCTCAACTCCAGTACTACCGGCGAGATATACTTTGAATAATCTGGTCAGCTCCATCATTTTTTCAGTGTTAGTCGAGAGTAAACCATATAAGGCATAGTCCGTGCATGCTTTTTTTGAAGATATCTTGAATTTTTCTTTAAGCCTTCCATAACTGTCTATGGGTGGATCGTTATTGGGCATGTCAGCCACAGTGGTTATCCCTCCGCATGCCGCGCTTCTGGTGCCTGTATAGAAGTCCTCCTTATGTGTTTGGCCCGGATCACGAAAGTGAACGTGGATGTCGGTTCCAGATGGAAGTATCACTCCATCCCAGTAAAAAATTTCTTCCGTGGTCTTCAAAGCTCGCTCTACAGATGATATCTTCCCCTCGTCTATTGATATGTAGCGAGATACTATCTCTCCGTCTATGTATGTAGGACCGCTTATTATCATCTCAACACAACTCCTTCCTTTTTATATTCCCTCCAGGTTCCTCCTCTTTGAATATCTCTCCTTGGAATTTTTTTACAACACACCCCTCCTTCTTCCAGAACCCAGATGGAAGCCCTGCTTTTAGACATGTATGATCCAGGAATTCTCTCTCGTCCCATCCCTGTTCCACCGGTACCTGTGGCAGTAGCAACCCGGAGCGGTTTCTGAATGATATTACCAGTCCATCTTCACCACACGTTATGTGATCGGGTAGTCCTTCCTTGGAACAATCTACTTCCTCCGGCGGTGTGAGCAATGTCACCTCGACCACGATAGTGTCTAACTCATCCGCCCTCAGCGGAGGAAATCTTGGGTCCCTGGTAGCGCTCACCGCTGCACGTTTCAATGCATCTTCGAGTTTCATGATGGGTTCCGGGAATCCTATGCATCCTCTGAGATCTCCAGAGGGATGCCTGTTTATGGTGACAAATACTCCCATCTCCTTCTGGAATTTTTGAGGCAGTGCCCCTTGTTCCACGCTCTCTCCTTTAAGGTGCCTCTCTATGGTGCTTCGCGTAGTACGAACAGCCGCTTCTCCCTCTTCCATGGAAAACATAATTTTCTAATGTAAACTGAATGATATTTAACTTTCGGATGATAATGCACTATGATCTAATCGTATCTTCGTAGATCAATACAAAACTTACTCCCTTCACCCATGATAGATTGGACACCAACCCTTCCATCCATCCTTCTAACGGCTTTGCTGACGATGGATAGACCCACTCCGGTTCCTGGATACTTATCCCTGCTGTGAAGTCTTTCGAACAGTTCGAATATATCTTCTTGTTTATCTTCCGGGATACCTATACCATTGTCCTCCACCCAAATCCGGATATAACCATCATGTTCCTCAGTCCATATCCGAACCTTTGGGGTTACACCCTCATCGACGAATTTGAGCGCGTTAGATATGAGATTGGAGAATATCTGTACAAGGTCTGTATGTCGTCCGTGTACATCAGGCAACTCACCAGAGACTTTCAAACTAACACCCCTATCTTCTATGATATCTTCAAAATCGTCTATGCATTCTGAGATCGCTTCTTCCAGTGATACCCGTCTGAGATCCTTACTACTTTTTGCTACTCGACTATAAGTCAAAAGATTATCTATCAGATCGTCCATACGTTGGGAAGCGTGAATTATGCGTTCTAGACAGTCGATCGCGTCCTGATCCATGGATCCTTTATGTTCTTTCAGCAACTCCTCACTGAATCCCTGTATCGCACGCAGTGGAGCTTTTAGATCATGAGATATGGAGTGTGTGTAGGCCTCCAGCTCTTCGTTCGCCTCTCTCAACTCCGCGGTCTTTTCGTTTACCAGTTCTTCTAACTGATTTTTGTATTGTTCGAGTTCATCCTGGATACTCTTCATGTTAGTGATATCTATGGCCGTACCGAGGCCTGCACTTTCCCCCTCGTAGTTTATTTTTCCTCCTGTGAAATATATCCATCTCGACTGTCCGTTCTTACGCTGTATCTTGAACTCGTATGATGGAATTATATTGTTTCCTCTTACCCTTGCGAATCCCCTTTCCTTGACCATCTCTCTATGATCTGGATCGACTACCTCCCAAAATTTCTTCGTTAGCAGTTCTTCTTTTGTATATCCGGTCAAACGTTCGCTGGCATCGTTTACATACAGGAACTTATCACGATACACGAATATCGAGAAAGGGCTCATCTCGGCCAGAGTCTTGAATTTATGTTCACTTTCTCGAAGGGTTTCTTCAGTCTCCTTCCTATCAGTTATATCGCGTACTATAGCCATGATATAATCTTCGTTGCCCATGGTGTACTTGTTCAGACTAACTTCGGTATAGACCTGTTCACCGTGGAGAGTAGTATGAAGCCACTCGAAGGTCTGTGGTTCCCCCTCTAAAGCAGCATTTATTTTTTCAAATGCCTTATCCTCCGAATCCCTTCCATCGGGTTGTTTTTCGGGCGAGAACACGTATGGTGGTTGATCCAATATATCGTCACGCGAACAATCGAATATCTCAAGTGTTTTTTCGTTACAATCTATGAATATATCATCCTTCATCACGAATATAGCGTCTTTGGCCGTTTCAAATATGGTCCTATATTTTTCCTCACTCTTTTGGATCTCCTCGGCCATCTCCTTACTCTCGGTGGTGTCGATGCCTGACACCAGAACCCTTGAGTAATCCTCTTCGTGTCCCGGAACTACGGACCATTGTATGGTTAGATATTTCGTCCCCTCTTCAGATTCGAATGGGACTTCGCTCCTACCGGAGTTATAACCATCCAATAGAGCTTCCAGAAGGTCAAAAAGCCCTTCCTTCCCCTTACCGAATATAAAATGCTCAGCCATCCTTTCTTTGATATCTACTATGTTATCAACGTTGTAGAGGTCGAGAGCTAGTTCGTTCGCCTCATTGATCTTGATAGCATCCCCCATACTCACGAATGTTTCTTCATCCCTCTGCATAATTTTTTTTATCTCTTCCAAGGAGTTATTTTTCTTGAATTCCCTTAGCTTTGGTAGTGCGTCGGAAAAGTCCATCTCCCATAAGTATATAGGCGAACTCTCAAAAAGCCCTCTGTACTTTTTTTCGCTCTCAACTTTTTCTTCATAGTTACGCAGTCTTTCGATGGACTGAGTGGCGTGCGCCATCAACATCTCAGTCATCTCTACATCGTCTCCATCGAAGTCATCTTTCACCTCCGATAAAGCCTGGAAAACCCCAATATCACCGATGGGAACACTAATAGCTGACATGTATGATCTTCTGACCGGCTCCGCAAGATCGGACCCCTGGACATCGTTTATCAGGAACGATCTGTTGGTCTTTAAAGTTTCACCTGCAACGCCGGTCACCGGATACCGATCACCTTCTCTGTTCAGGCCTCTGATAGTTCGTTTGACCTCGAACTTTCCTTCTATGAGCATATCGATGCTGCACACATCGAATTCTAAGATATCGTTCACACCTTTGATGATCAGATCGTATAGTTCATCTTCTGAACGAACGCTTTTCATCTCGACTGCGATATCATGGAGTTTTTTTACCTTCTCCTTCTCCTCTTTCATCTCGTCGTGTGATCCCTGTATCTCCTCGATGTACCTAACCTTGTTGAATGCTATCTCAGCTTGCCTAGCGAAGAGCTTCAACTTTCCCATGTCATCGTCGTCGAATGTGTCCCCCATCTTACCGACCGATATCACTCCCTGAAGTTCGTCTCCTTCGAGCATGGGAACCGCCATGATCGATTCCAGCTCCTCTTCTTCCTGGTCGGTCTCGGGGATGGAGATCGATATGTAATCCGGATCATCGTAATTGATGTATCGTCCGATCTTATTCTCCGCAACCATCCCGCTCAAACCTTCACCCAAGGGTATCGGATGTTCCATTATCTCTTTGTAATATTTTGGATGATTGGAGTATATCGGTCGAAGCACTTTTTCCTCTTCATCATAGATGTAGATATTACAATCCGTAGCCTTGAGTAATGAACGAGCTTCGTGTGCGATGGTAGCCAACAGGTAGTCTATATCATCGTGTTTTGATAGTACGAGCATTACATCGTACATTATCTTGTAGAACCTCTCGGATTCTTTCAACTCCTTTTCTACCCTCTTCAACTCTATTTCCTGCTCAACAGCGTTCAGCAGTCCCATCAGATGGATGTCTTTTGATCCTTTACAGATCACGTTCCTGTCCGCCCCCATCTCTATGGATTCGATACCGATTTTTTCCTCATCCTCCCCGGTCATCATGATGAATGGTAAATTTTCGTCCTTTCTTTTCATCTCTTTTAAGAACTCAAAACAGTCCATCCCATGGTTTGAATAGCAGGTAGATATCACCGCGTCATACCTTCCATCACCGAGCTT
>PUPH01000005.1 GCA_003553085.1 Thermoplasmata archaeon | reverse complement strand
GTGCCGAGGATGGTGTGTTCAACGAAGAGTCCGTTGGAGATCACGATGTGACCGCCACCTATGAGGGAACACCTTCGGACCCGGTCACCATCACCGTGGAGCCCGGCGATGTGGATTACATTGAGATCTCTCCACAGGATTCGACCATCGATGCAGGAGATAGTGAGACCTATACTGCCGTTGCCTATGACGAATACGGTAATGAGATCGGTGATGTTACAGATGATACCGATTGGGAAATAGATACAGATGCAGGTGGAAGCTGGGATGATAACGTATACACATCTGAGAACGCGGGTACGTGGACGGTTATTGGAACTTATGAAGGTGTGGTTGATGAAGCTACGCTTGTGGTGGAGGTCGATGAAACTGAGTTTGTGCCGGAAAACCTTGTATTGGATGTAGATCCTATCGAGGGTGACGCCCCCTTGGAGGTCACTATATCTGTCAGTGGAGATAACGCAGGAGAGGAAGATGGCTCCATCGATGTAATCGTCGATGGCTCGGTAGAATATACATTGGAGATACCTGCTGGCGGGAGTGCGGACCACTCCTTTACTCATACATTCCATGAGGCCGGTTCCTACCTGATAGAGTTCCATGATCTGAGCGAGACGGTCACGGTTGGAGATGTGCCTGAATTTGAGCCGGAAAACCTTGTATTGGATGTAGATCCAACTTCCGGTGAAGCGCCTCTGGTGGTGACTATCTTCGTGAGTGCGGAGAACGCCGGTGAACTTGGAGGTGAAATAGAGGTCATTGTCGATGGTTCAGTTGAGTATATACTGGAGATACCTGCTGAAGGTAGCGCTGATCACTCATTAACTCATACATTCGACGAGCTGGGTACTTATCAAATAGAGTTTTATGATTTGACGGAAACCGTATATGTTATCGATACTGCAGGATTCGCACCGGTGGACTTAGAACTCGATGTAGAACCGGACTCAGGCGAACCCCCGCTAACGGTGACCATATCCGTCAGTGCTGAGAACATCGGGCAAGAAGCCGGGTCGATAGATGTGATCGTCGATGGTACTGCGGAGTATACATTAGAACTGCCTGCTGAAGGTAGCGCAGATCATACATTTACTCACACCTTCGATGAGGAAGGTTCCTACTTGATAGAATTCTACGATCTGAGCGAGACCGTCGTCGTTTCATTTGAAGTGGAAACTTATACACTGACGGTAAACACCGACGGAGATGGTACGGTAGAAAAGAATCCGGATCAAGAGGAGTATGAAGAAGGAACCGTGGTAACATTAACAGCAACACCGGACGATGGCTGGGAGTTCGTGGAATGGACCGGACACGCTTCGGGTACTGCAACCTCTATAGACGTGACCATAACTGAGGATATGGTCGTGACAGCGGTCTTTGCGGAGGAGGATGAGGTGCCTCCCGACGACGATGAGACGGGGATAATGGATATCCTATCCGACTACTGGTGGATCCTGCTAGCATTGCTCATCATAATAGTGATAGCTGTTGTACTGGTACTGATGCGGGGTAAGAAGGGACAGCCGGCTGATGAACCTTACACGGAACAGCCTTATGAAGAGCAGTATCAACAACCTATGGAACAACAGCAGTATCAAGAACCATATCCGGAACCGCCGCAGGAACCGGTTGATGAGTTTGAACAGCCTCCACCTCCAGAAGATGAGTTCTGAAGGGACTCATCCAACCCCTTTCCTTCTTTTTATTCTTTATCGGTCCCTTTCAATCTTCAGACTGTTTTAATGGTGTTGCTATAATAGATCATTGAACTACAGCAAAGAATAGCTCTTTAATAGCGAGAGATCGTTCTTGTACGGTTCTCTGATATCATCGATACCCAGTCGAAGCATGACAAGCCTCTCCAATCCTAACCCCCATGCTAACACCGGTTGCTCGATCCCATGAGGTGCAGTTACTTCTTCCCGGAATATGCCGGCACCACCCATCTCGAGATAATCATCACCGTATTTAGCGAAGACCTCTAAACTGGGTTCTGTGAATGGGAAGTAACTAGGCCTTACCTTGATATCGTCGAAACCCATCTTGCTGTAGAACTCTTTCATCAGTCCTATCAACATATCTAGATTTGCATCTTCCTCCATCACAACACCTTCGATCTGGATGAATTCCGAAAGGTGGGTGGCATCGGTTGCCTCACATCTGAAGTTCCTATCTACAGCGAAGAACTTCTGAGGTGGTTCAGGATTCTCCGAAAGAGCCCTTATGGTTGTGACCGTTGTGTGGGTTCTCAACACATTACGGCTTGCTTCGTCTTGTGACCAGTCGTATCCCCACCCGGACGATCTTGTCTCTCCTCCATCTTCATGCACTGATTTTATCTTATCTACAACATCCCCCTCTATTTCGCTCCTGGCCGGTCGTTCAAGATAGTATGTGTCCTGAAGGTCTCTTGCAGGGTGATCTTGTGGTATGAAGAGCGCATCCATGTTCCAGAAGGTAGGTTGGATGAAGTCGTATTTTATCTCGGTGAACCCCATCTCCAGGAACACACGTCTTACTATATCGAGCTCTCTTCTCAACGGATGTTTTTTACCTCCGTACTCCGTTGGAGCGAACGACTTAACATCATAGGGACGTATGTGCGCTTCCTTCCAAGCCCCGGTTCGGATGATCTCAGGTGTAAGCTGTGTTATCTCTGGTTTTAGTTCTATCCCATCTTCTAACACTACTCTCCCCTCTTCGGTCAATCGAACCGTCCTTTTGACCGTCGTATCCTCCTTGAGTATGTCCTGTCGGGAAAGCAATTTTTTCGCGGTGTATATATCAAGATCCTTCTCGGACATCTCCCCTTTTTTACCTAGCTCGACTATCAGTTCCTCGTCCTTACCCTTCTGCCTCAAAGCCTTTTTTCCTTCCCGAGTCATCTCCACGTATGTTTCTCCGTCTTCCTTGGTGATCCTAGCCCAATTTTTCTTTTTTAACCATCCAAGGGCTATACCACTCATCTTCTTATCAAGTCCACTCTCCTCCCTTAGTTCCTCAACTGAGCATCTTCCACCTGCTTTCTTAAGATATTTCAGGGCTGTACGCTCAGGTAGATCCTTGGATGCTATACTTTTCCGGAGTAAGGAAAAATATCTTGTTTCATCGTCTTCGACTTCCACCAATCCTTTAGAATTTAACCATGATACCGCGTTCATCACCTGTGCGGTCTGTTCGAAATCCCCAGTTTCAGCGATCTCCTCAGGAGCACCCTCTCCCTCAAGCTCCTGCAGCGCGAGCAAAGTCATCTTCTCGAAACGGCTGAGTTCATAGGACATATTTTCTTCGAATAGAGTGGATGGATTTAACTTTTATCGGTGTGTGTTCCCAGCTAGGCTGCCATCTTCGATCATTCGATATATCTTTTCGATGTCTGGAGCTAGCGGACGATCCTTTTCCAAAGGTTCCACCGATCTCCTTATGGACTCATACGTTTTCTTCACACCGAACCCGGGATCTAGTTCATGGAACTCCAACCCCTGGGCAGCAGCCAGTAGTTCTATGGAAACGGCATACCTAACGTTATCCAATATCTCCCGTGCTTGCCGAGCGGCTATAGTTCCCATGCTGACATGGTCCTCCTGACCCGCTGAAGTAGGTATAGAATCGATGGATGCGGGATGTGCCAGTACCTTGTTTTCAGATACCAGAGATGCAGCGGTGTATTGAGCTATCATGAAACCGGAGTTCAACCCGGGTTCCTTAGCTAAAAATGGTGGAAGACCGCTCTCCCCCTTGTACATCAGTTTATCGGTGGTCCTTTCCGATATGTTTCCGATCTCTGCGATGGCTGCGGAGATCATATCCATGACGAGGGCTATCGGTTGGCCGTGGAAGTTTCCTCCGGAAAGCACATCACCGTTTGGGAATACCAGAGGGTTGTCATTGGCGGAGTTCATCTCTATCTCCACCACTTTCTTCGCATGCTGGATGGCATCGTAGGCGGTCCCATAAACCTGGGGCATACACCTCAACGTATAAGGATCCTGCACTTTGTCGCAGTCCGTATGTGAATCTATTATTTCGCTTCCCTCTACCAATCTTCTCAGGATCTCGGCACACTTGATCTGTCCCTCATGTGGACGTATGGAATGTATCCGCTCATCGAATGCTGTGGAAGTGCCTTTCAAAGCTTCCAAACTCATGGCACCTGCTGCAAGTGCGGATCTAAGGAGTATCTCGGCGTCGTGGATCACCAGTGCACCAATACTGGTCATGACCTGTGTACCGTTGAGCAACGCCAAACCCTCCTTGGCATCAAGGACTACTGGCTCGATGCCTGCTTCCTTCATCGCGTCCCCTCCAGACATCTTTTTTCCTTTGTACCAAGCCTCACCTTCACCGATGATCACCAGGGACATGTGTGCCAATGGTGCAAGGTCACCGGATGCGCCGACACTTCCCTTTGAGGGGATGACCGGATGTACGCCTTTATTGAGCATAGTTACCAGTGTTTCCAGCAGTATCGGTCTCACACCGCTATATCCTTTCGCCAGGGTGTTAGCCCTAAGAAGCATGGTCCCTCTTACAATATCCTCCTCCAAAGGCTCGCCAACGCCACTAGCATGACTCAGTACAAGGTTTCTCTGTAGATCTCTGGTCTTCCTCTCTTCGATCCGTACGTTAGCTAGTTCACCGAATCCCGTGTTTATCCCATAAACGGTTTCTCCTCTTTTTAAAACGTTCTCTACAACCTGTCGGGACCTTGTAACCTTTTCCAAAGACTCGGAACTCAGTTCTACAGGCTCCATGTCTCTCGCGACCCGTTGAACATCTTCTATCGTAAGCGATCTTCCATCTAATATGACTGTCATCGTTTGGGATAAAAGGGTGGTATATTTTTAAATCTGCGGTACAAATTTTGGGAAAAACTTGTTATCCATGGATAAAGAATATATAAGAAAACTATGATATCCTCCACTGTATGCATCTCCTTTTATTTGACAGGAACGGTGATATGATTACAGAAAAGAGCTCGGACCAAAGGCGGAGATATCCATGGTGACAGAAAGAGGAACCTTGATCTATACCCCAAAACACAAGATGCATCGAGCTTCGGTGGTCAGCAGAGAGAATCCCGAGAGATTAGAGAGCGGATATAAATATATCAAGAACCGTACGGATATTCTGAAAACATACGACCTTATAGAGGATTTTGAACCAGCTGCTGATGAAGATCTGGAACGAGTTCATGAACGGAGCTACATAGACTTTATGGAAGGGTACTGCAGCAGGGGAGGGGGTTTTTTGGGAGACAGCACTTACGTCCAAAAAGGCACTTGTATGGCAGCACGATATTCTGCCGGAGGTGCCATCGAGGCGTGCAGAAGGATCAAAAACGGCTACAGGGCTGGTTTCGCCCTGGTTCGACCACCGGGACATCATGCACTACCGGATAACTACGGTGGATACTGCATCTACAACAACGGTGCAGTGGCTGCCAGATGGCTTCAGGCTCAGACCGCACGACGTTTCAGGGTGATGATAGTAGATTGGGACGGTCACGCTGCCAATGGTACCATGAGAGCTTTCTTCGATGATCCTTCGGTTTTGACCATATCTTTACACAGAGATCCTCAGGGTTTTTATCCACACGATGGTTTTTCACACCAGGTCGGCAGTGGTGAAGGAAGGGGATATACAGTGAACGTACCTTTACCAGCCGGTGCGGGGGATAAAGAATTCAAAAGGGCATGTGAGGAGATAGTTTTCCCCTTGGCCAAGAGATTCTCACCCGATTTTGTCATAGGTTGTAACGGCTTCGATTCACACTATTCAGATAACGTAGTAGGTCTCAAGCTCACTTCAGAGAGCTATCATTTTATAGCTCATGAGCTAGCACATCGGTACCCTCGTAAGTTAGCAGTGATCATGGAGGGTGGATATGAGAAGTTCAACGGTAAGCTATTACATACTATCCTATCGGGTATGATGGCCAGAGATAATCCGTATAAAGATGTGGAAATAGATCTGTCAGGTTCGATCTTACAAAAAGGTAGCGTGAGGAAGCAAACCGAGGACAGTATAAAGGAATTAAAAACGGTATTGAAAGATTATCCTTTAGGAGATGTGTTCTGAGATGATAGTAGAAAAAAAAGAGATAGCGATCAAAGAAAATGAAAAGTTGGAGGCCATCGAGATATATAGGGATAAAGATCTGAGTTATTATAGCTACAATTACATGGTCAAGGTCGATGAAAAGTGGAAACGGTACATACGGTGGGATAACTTTCAGAAACAGCCTCACGTCGATAGATATGATGAAACCGGGAATCTGGTTACCAGCGAGCAGAGTAGGGACAAGAGTCTGAAAGAAGTACTCGAGTTGGTAGATATATTTGGAAAAAATTTGATATCCATGGATATTTCGAGGGTGTGAGATATGAATATAAGACTGATAAAGAAGTATTCTTCTGTTGAAGTCGAGGGATTATTGGGGGATATAGAATCTAGGTATGGGGGTGTGGATCGGCTAAAACAGCGTGCTGCTCGAAATGGTTGTAGGGATCCCGATATGGTGGATGATTTCAAAGTACTCGAAGCACTGCAAAAAGGGGCTGAGTTTTACTACGAATCGGTTAAACAAGAGCCAAATGTTGCAGCTTGTCTAACACCCAAGAGGGTTGAGATAATGAATTATATTCATTCGAAGAACGTATCCTCAATCATGGATCTTGCTGAAGATCTAAATAGGGATTATAAGAACGTATATGATGACTTGATAGCTCTTTCGAAGTCCGGTTTGATCAACCTAAAGAAAGACGGCAGATGTAGAAAACCTATATTGATCGCTAGTAAGATAGTCGTAGAATTTGGTTGATGTGTCATAACGTTTATGTTTTATGCCATAAGTAACTTTTTTCAACACTGGACAACACATTTATTAATTATACCATAGGTAAATATAGATGATAATCGAGCGAAATGTTTTTAAATGAAGTAACTATTAAAACCCAATAGGTGTTAGTCCTTTGAAGGCTCATAAAGTGGATGATATAAAGTTCGCGATATTGCAGGATGTTAAGGATGTAAAGGTAAATATCTGCTTGAGAGAGGGCGAACTGTATCTGTCGATATCCGACATCTATTTTAGAGATGGGGATAAGTGGTATGAGATCCCCTTGAAAAAGCTTGAGTACATCAATGTTGTAAATAAAGATCCTCCAGAGCTTGAATTCAAGATACCCTCGTTGAAAGTTAAGGTTGAAGGGGAATATGCCGAGAAACTGCTGGCTCTAAGATATCTGCTACTGCCTTACATAAAGAAATACAATGAGGATGAGATCGAGCCAATGGTGGCGGTGCTTAGGCTATGGAGTATGGGAATAGCAGAAACCAAAGCTATCGCCGATCTGTTAAAAACATCTGAGGATGAGGTAGAGGAATTGTTAGATCGGTCTGAGAAAGAAGGATTAAAAGACGAGGCTGGCCTGACTGACGAAGGCAAAAAGCTAATTGAAAAACTCGAAATCTGTAGGGGGGAATGATTAATGGATGGAAATGAGAAGGACAATGCAGGACTCGCAAAGAAATTCGCCGCACTTGGAAAGCTCACAAAAATAGAATCTGCTCTTAGGACTGCGATAGAATCATCTAAAGTACCTCCTCTGGAAACTAGGAAGTTATTGAAATCAACCAGTTCGAGTCAAGCGAAGAACACGGCGGTTTATCAATTCATGTGCAACCTTTTCGATGAGATAGGTTTAGGTAGGTTAGAGATATCAAAAAAAGAAAATTTTTACATAGTATTTACTTCCGAGGATAATCCAGTCAGCAATCTATATCAAGACATAGAGGGTAAGAAAACATGTTACATCATCTCTGATGCGTTGGCTGATTTCTTCGTAGAAGATCTTAACATTCCTTCAGAGGCGACAGAGATAAAATGTGTGAATTCGGGTGATGAAAAGTGTGTATTCAGGGTTGAGATGCAGCCCCTCGCAGTATATAGGATAGCCCTAGACCAAACTGATGAAAAGATCATCGAAAAAATGAAAGACGGATCGGACAAAACTGAAGTTCCATCGTCTATCGGGATAATGGAAGAAGAACTGGATTATAGATTGGATATCCTGAAAAACTACCATATATTGCGGGACGATCTTTCATTGACAAAGATCGGACAAACATACTATAAATACGGTAAGAGCTTCATCGATGAGGAAGAAGAGGATTTTTCTCCTCCGTGGAAAACTATGTCCGTCATCTCTCGTAAGATAGCTGACTCTAGTTCTTTCGCTGAAGCGCTGAGTAAGAGTTATGAGCAGGAAACTTCTGAAGAGGAGATAGAAAGTGGTGAGGTTGTAAATCTCGCCAATGAGGCGGAGAAGAGTATGAGTTTCGCCCAATTAGTATCTAAAACGTTCAAGGATAAGAAAAAAAATGAATAGGTGATAAAATGGTTGATAGGATAGAAACCGGAATATACGGTGTTGACCCCATAATCGAAGGGGGGCTGCTTGAGAATTCAGCAATCACCGTGGTTGGTGCCAGTGGTACTGGTAAAACGACATTTGCTATACAGTTCATCATGAAGGGGATCGAGAACGGAGAACAAGCGCTTTTCGTGACTCTTGAGGAATCACCGAAGCAGATAATGAAAGAGGCTGAGATGATGGGATGGGACATGAAAAAGTATCATGAAAAATCCCTCTTCTTCATCCACCTTAGTGGACAAAATTTCAAAGAGATGATAGAGGAGCAGTTACCAAAGCTGGTCAAAGCGAGAAAGGACTACGACATCAAGACCAGGGTCGCTATAGATCCTCTGACTCCTGTCATATGGTCAACTAAGGATAGACTTTCCCAAAGAGAGTTGATAGAGAATCTATTCACTCCACTCAAGGAACTGGGTACAGTGATGGCTACAGTTGAAGAGCATTCGAAGCCCGGTGAAATAGTTGGGGAAGATGTACTTCTACCCATATATCTCTCGGATGGAGTATTTCATCTCGAATACTTCCCGGTCGGTGGTGCCTTCAATAGAACGTTCAAGATAATAAAAATGAGAGGTACCAGCCATGGGGAAGGGTTGTATCCCTACATATTTGCCAGAGGTGTAGGTGTAGTAGTCCGGTCAACCCCGGTAGAGGTGAAGAAAGAGGAGAAACAGAAGTACGACAAATCTTTCGTCGAGGCTTTGGAAACCGCTGAGGCAATGGATGTTCCTGAAAATATCATCGGTAAACTTGAAACCATGAGGAAAGAATGGAGTTACGATTATCCGCCGGATGAACTACTCGAGATAATATTGTCCCCATATAGAGATTAAGGTGTGTTGAAATTGAGCATAACATCTGTGAAGAAAAAGGAATTGGATCGACGGATGGAGGCAGAAAACGTCTCCCAAGTAAAATACATGCTCGAGATGGAACTTGAGCGTCTTTGTCAAAGGACGGACATCGATATCAATCTGCTCATCGGTGTGGACGGACGTATTTTTGCCTCATCTGTACCGAAAGAGATGGATTCTGATCAGTTCCGGCTCCTGAGCACCTTTAAATCTAATCTACCTTACCTATGTGGAAAATTGAAGATAGAGGACCTCGAACTATCCTTGGAGCGATGGAAAGGAGGTATGGCTGTAGTTGCCGCAGTCGGTGAGAATTCTTTCTTAGCATGTCTTCTCTCAAAACAAGCTGGGATGAACGAAATGAGTTCCCTGCTCGAAGATATCGTAACTGCTACTCAGGTACTAGACCACATATTTGAACAGAAGTCGTGGGATGGCGATGTATTGGAACAGTATCCTGAGGACGTACGTGAAGAATTAGCTCAGCTCTCTAGACAGATGTTCGTAGAACGTTTCACTCATACCCGCTCATACAAGAAGAACATGAAGATACTCGAGTTTTTCAAGAAAAAACTGGAGAAAACGGTTGGTTTAGGTCAGGTCGATCAGATAATATCCGTAGCATTCAATGAACTAGGTACATCAGCTCCATATATGGACGACGATACCTGGCATAAGTTCTTGGATAAGATCGTGGACGAACACGTTCGTACCCTTATCGGAGATATCCAGGCACAGGAATACAAGAAATTATGGAAGATGGAGCTGGAAAGGAAACTGAAGAAGTATTGAGGAGAAGTAGATCATGTCCGATGATGCAAAGGAGAAAGAACCTCAACCTGCAGATAAATCCGTACCTGCAGAGTGGGAGAACAAGCTGTTCGACACGCTTCAGAGCATCGAATCGGACTACGGACAATTCAAGAGCAACATGGAATCTCTTAGGGAGAATCTTAAAGGATTTGTGGAGAATACCGAAGAAAGTCTTTCGAGGATGAAAGAAGAGACTAGAAAAAAGGTAGATCAGGATCAGGTAGAAAAAAAGGTAAAAAGTGTTAAAGGCAAGATCACAGACATCGATCATAAGGTACACGACGTGATGGACGAGATTGGTTACGGGGAGAGTCTGGACGTTTCGAAGATACCTCCAGGTATACTGGAGAGCGTTTATGAGAGCACCCTTGATGATGTCGTAAAGACGATGAGGCACAACCTTGGCGACCATGATACACACCGTATCGTATCTGAGACCTTGGAGATGATGAGGAGTAGGACCAGTGGAAGTGAATTGTTCCAGTTCGATGGGCGGAGGATCAAGGTCAGGAATTTGGTAAACAGCATCGAACAAAAATTGATATCCGCCAAACAGGTTCATAGTACTTATACAGAGCTCCTCAACAAGATGGTAGAAAATATACCGGGCTATCAACCGAAGAATTTTAGAGCCATGATGAAATCTAAGAGCCTAGAATTCGCCATCGACAAGACCACTTCCCTTTTAAGAAGGGTTAACAAATTAGAAGATAGTCTTAGCAGCAATTCTCAGATGCTTCAGTCGCTCATGAATCGGGTAAACAGCGCAGTAGACCAGATTGATGGACGTATGACAAATGTTGAAGAGAAAGTTACCCAAAACCTTGAAGAAAAAAGCGAAGTGTTGGAACGGAAGCTTGACGCATTCGAGTCCCGTTTTACCGAAATAGAAAAAGTGTGGGATGATGTAGAAGAACTCAAGGAG
>PUPH01000063.1 GCA_003553085.1 Thermoplasmata archaeon | reverse complement strand
TAAGAGGTCTGAAGATATTTGTAGATGGTTCCCTGGGAGGAAAGACAGCGGCACTAGAAGAAGAATATGCAGATGATCCAGGTAACAAAGGTATTCTGCTGCTCGAACAAAAAGAGATAGAGGAGATAATCAGCGATGCTGAACAGCGTGGTTTCCAACTGATGGCTCATGCCATAGGTGATCGAGCGATATCCACACTCATCACCGCCTATGAAATGGCGTCGGACGATTGTAGAGAATTCAGACACCGGATCGAACATGCAGAGATGCCGTCGTCGGACCACATAAGAAGGATCCGGAATCTGGGATTAGTCCTTTCAGCACAACCTAACTTTGCATACCAGTGGTCTCGCAAAAACGGTATGAACTCCAGGAGATTGGGTGAGGAGAGGCTGAAAAAATGTAATCCCTATTGGGATATACAACGATCACTGGTTGAGATGGCGTTCGGCTCTGACAATATGCCCATGTCACCTTTATTCGGTGTTTTTTCCGCCGTCAACCATCCTATACTCGAACAACGTATATCTGTATATAACGCTCTTCGATGCTACATAAAGAGCAGCGCTTACGCAGGTAAAGACGAAGATAAGTTTGGAGCTATGGAAGAAGGCAAAGCCGCCGATTTCGTAGTCCTTTCAGAAAATCCCATGGAATCCAACGACCTACGAGATATCGATGTACTCATGACCGTTGTAAACGGTAAGATAGTTTATGATACTAGAGAGGAGTGATCTGGGTTTTGATGGATAATAAGGGTTTCGACGAATGGGCTGAAGACTATGATGTCTCTATTGATCAGCAGAGGGGATATCCATTCGAAGGTTACCGCGAAACGTTGAGGTTTGTTCGAAATACTTTGGATGGAGTGAAGGGGAAGAAGATATTAGACCTAGGAGTAGGAACAGGTCTGTTGAGTTATGAATTGTACAAAAGAGAGGCTGTGATCGTCGGTGTGGACTTTTCGCCGGAGATGATCCAGCGGGCTGAAGAGAAGATGCCGGATTCAGAGTTCTATGTACAGGATCTCAAGGACGGGATCCCCGATGAATTGTGTGACGAGAGATTTGATAATATTATCTCGTCCTATGCGTTCCATAATCTGGAAGACGATGAAAAGATCGAACTGATCTGTTCCCTGAAGGAGTTACTAACAGAAGAGGGAACGATCATCATCGGGGATGTATCTTTCAAGGATAGTAAAGACAGGGAGCATTGTCGGAAAAGGAACTTGGAAGAATGGGACGACAGCGAACACTACATCGTTGCCGATGAGTTCTGTACGGCATTGAGAGATAGGTCGATCCAGTGTAGATATACGCAGGTATCTTCTTGTGCAGGAGTTCTCGTAGTGTATAACGATGATCAAAGGGAGATACGAATATCTTAAATATCGGATGACTCTTTTAGAAGGTGGTGTTTAAATGGTCGATGTGCCCGAAGATTTTAAATATACAGAGGACCACGAGTGGCTCAAGTTAGACGGAAAAAAGGCTACGTACGGGGTCAGTGATTATGCCCAGGAAGAACTGGGAGATATCGTTTATGTAGAGTTGCCTGAAGAAGACGATGAGGTGGAGAAGGGAGATATGATAGGTGTTGTGGAGTCTGTTAAAACGGTCTCTGATCTGTTCTCACCCCTTTCCGGCAAGATAGTCAAGGTCAATTATGACCTCGAAGATGCACCTGAAACTATCAACGAAGATCCGTATGAAGAAGGATGGATCGCTGTCATCGAGTACTCGGATGAAGAAGAAATAAAAGAGTTGCTCTCTGCAGAAAAGTACAAAGAGCATATAAAGTAAAAAAAAGGGTTTAGTAACGGTCCAGGAATTTGAACCGTTCGTGGGCCGGCATTCCTTCTTTGTAACAGTAGTGTATGCCTTGGAAGTCCTTTCTGAACTCCTCAACGTCTTTAGCCACTTTACTGGTATCTTCACCGTCGATTATCACTCGCTTCATGAATTCAGCCACTTCGTCCATGTGAGATTCCTTCATACCCAACCGAGTGAGTTCCTGACTGCCCAATCGTATACCACTTGGTTCCTGTGCACTATCCACATCGTCCCAGGGCATCAAGTTCTTGTTGGCGATCAGGTTGGCCTCTTCCATCTCTTCAACAGAGGTTTCACCACCGCCGTATTCCCTAACATCCATGGCGATGGTATGGCTCTCGGTGAAGCCTTTTTCAGGACATATGACATCGAAACCACGCTCATAAAGTGCCTGACCTAGTGCCTTAGCGTTCTTGATGATCTGTTTGGCATATTCCTTACCGAAATCCATATGTTCGGCCAGGCTCACACCTAAAGCAGCCATTGCATGTAGATGATGGTTCGAAAGTACACCCGGGAACACAGACCAGAACAATTTATCGCGTGCTTCATCGCTGCTTGGATTAGCTACCAACATACCGTGCTGGGGTCCGGGTAATGTTTTGTGTGTACTGCCGGTCATGACTTCAACACCCTCCTTCAAGGGGTCCTGGAATTCCCCACCAGCGATCAGACCAAGGACGTGGGCTCCGTCGTACCAAACGTGACAACCTACTTCTTGGAAAGCATCCTCCAGTTCCTTTAATGGTGTGGGGAAAAGGAAAACTGATTGACCGAAGAGGGCGATGTCTGGTTTCTCATCAAGGATCATCTTACGGGTTCCATCTACATCGATATTCATCTCATCGACGTTGAAAGGATAGGTGATAGGCGACATGCCGCGGAGGCCCACCGCACCGAACGGGGCGCTACTTATGTGCGCGCCGGAGGATACATCCACGGATGTGATCTTCTTATCCGGTCCTCCGAATGCCATCAGAACCGCCATGTTGGCTACCGTACCGGATATAGGTCTTACATCTGCATATTCCGCGTCGAAGAGCTTTTTAGCCAGTCTCTCAGTTCTGATCTCAACTTCGTCCACATATATGTTACCCTGGTAGTATCTTTCACCAGGGGCACCCTCTGCATATCTATCATGGAAATCGCTGATCAACAGTTCACGAGCCATCGGGCTGATTATGTTTTCCGACGCGATCATCGGGATCGACTTCGAGAACCACTCGTGGTGTTTGTCCACCTGTTCATATATGAATTTTACATCTTCTTTCATCTTAAGCACCTTGAATGGGAAGCGGGTTGGGGTTATTAAACCGTTTTCCTACTAAAAGAATTGTTTTTTCCCCTTTTTCAAAAGCACCGCTACAGAGATCGAAAATAGTGTGACGATCACACCGATCCAAGGGGTATCGTTATCATCCCCGTTGAGTACTTCGTCGTTAGGTGGTGGTACATCGTCATCTGGTGGCTCCTGCCAGGAATATGCATTGTCTATGGCTCTATGGGGTGTATGCGGATCTCGATAATTCGCTAAAGTATAAATGTGAAAATCAGAGAGACCTTCAAACACATCTATAGGCACGGATATGATCAATTCAGACTCACTGACTTCGTATGATGTCTCTTCCTTGGATAAGTCTTCAGTCGTATAAAACGCCTGTCCACCACCTATACCTACCGTGACGACAGCTTCACCGATAGTAGTTTCTTTTTCCTCCAATACGTAGAACATGTAGGAATAATCATCACTATATCCACGTATACTCCCAGCCACACGCATGACGAAGTTGAGCATCTCGCCTTCAAGGTAGGTTTCGACTTCGATTATATCAACATCAGGATGGTTCACCTGATATCCTTCTTCATCGATTACATCCCCCTCTGCGTCTTCAAAGGATATCTCAAGATCGGGGTGAGCGTTAACTGGAACCACCATAAGTCCGAAAACTATCAATATCGGAAGGATGAGATTGAGTATGCGTGCCATGGTGTTCTCTTATATCTTACCTTTTCCTTATTAACATTTCCCGAAGGTATAGACAATTCTTTTATATACCTTCCAGACATTATGGGTATCACTACATAACGACTAGAAGGAGATATTATGGCGGGAATAGATGATATTAAGGCCAGGGATGTGATGACTAAAGAATTGATAACTGCTAGATTCGATCAGACCGTTTCGGATGCCATCGGGATCATGAAGAAGCACAACATCTCAGAAGTGTTGATAGCGGAAGATAAAGCGGGTGTGGTGGGGATAGTGACCGATGATACGTTCATCAGAAGAAGGCATCTGCCTTTATCCACTAAACTCGAACATGTGATGTCGAAACCACCGGCGGTGAAAGAGGACGACTCGGTGGTTGACGTTTGCGAGATGTTGCTTTCATCGGCTCTGCGTGGGATACCTGTAAAAAACAACCGGGGCGACTATGTGGGCTTTATCGCTAGGACCGATATCACCAGGGCGATACCTGATATCGAAGACCTCGATAAGATATATGTCAAAGATGTTATGACGCCAAACCCTACGACCATACAAGAGAGGGATACCGTCAGCAAGGCTAAGAATATAATGCGTTCACTGGATGAAAGAGTTGTACCGGTTATGGACGACTATGGAAAGCTATCCGGGATGATCGGTCTTGTGGACATAATCAATGAGACATTTAAGCCCATGGAAAGAGAAGCTAGGGGGGAGAGATCCGGAGAAAAGGAATCTCCCGGCAGAGATATGGAAGTCAAGAGTATCATGATCGATAATCCCATAACCACCTCTCCGAACGAGGGGATAATAGAAGCTGCAAAAAAGATGTCCAATAATGATATATCTACATTGGTAGCCATCGACGAAGGAGATGTAAAGGGGATAATAACACAGGTCGATATGATAGAAACCATCGCTAGTTTCCGAGAGTCCGATCATGTTTATGTCCAGATATCTGGACTGGAGGAGGAGCCTGAAACGTTCGATGTGATGTACGATATCATGCAGAAATATCTTAAGAAGTTCGCCAACGTTGTAAAACCTCTGGTTCTGAACGTTCATGTGGTGAGTCATCAGAAAGAAGGTGAGGAGACCAAATACAGTGTTAGGTTGAGACTACAGACCGACCACGGCATGTTCTACACAAAAGAATTCGATTGGAACATCATGAAGGCCCTTGATGCTGGTCTTGAGAGCATGAGAAGACAGGTATTCAAAGAGAAGGAGATGAGGGTGGACTACAAGAGGAAGCATCCTAAGTACGTGGGTTAGAGATCCCAATGTTTGCTTAAAGCTTGGGCCGTGTCGTTTATGGCACGCTCTCCAACCATATCATTGTCGGTCACTTTAGTGAACTCCAGTTCTATATCCTCTCGACTTACCACACCGGCGATCACCTCGGCGAGAGAGGGTATGTGATATCCACCTTCCAGCATGAAGGATATACCAACATCACATATCTCACTAGATAATTTTTGTAATCTCTTACAGGTGTTGATATAGCACTGGCTCGAGATAGAAAGTCCCGTCATCACGTCAGCGTAGTGTCCGTCGGTCCCTAGAGAAACCAATATCATCTCAGGGGAATACTGTCTGAGGATCGGTTCTATTATGCGAGACCAAGCGGAATCCAATGACGAGTCACCGGCACCTGCAGGAAAAGGTATGTTGACGTTGTACCCCTGACCCTGATCTTCACCCACTGCATAAGCTACCCCGGTTCCAGGATATATACCATGATGATGTGTGGAGATATAAAGAACAGATGGATCGCGATAGAATATATCGCTGGTACCGTTTCCATGATGAGAATCTATGTCCACTATGGCGATCCTCTCAAAGCCGGTGTGTCTGGCAGCGATGGCGATGTTGTTGAGATAACAGAACCCGCCTCCGTAATCTGACCCGGCATGATGACCTGGAGGTCGAAGTAGAGCCATGCTGTCTCTACCATCTAACGCTTCTTCCACCGCCCGGATAGAACCGCCCACCGCCATCCTAGCGATCTCGTAGGTTTCACCGGAAACAAAAGTGTCGCCGCCGTCCAAGTAGTCATCTTTCATGGATCCAAGGGTCTTAAGATAATCTTCAGTGTGTACTAAAGATAGAGTACCATCATCCAGATCAACAGGTGTCTTGATCGTATCTAGCAGGGAAGATGATTCTAGTTTGACCAGTATCCCTTCTAATCTCTCGGGACGTTCGGGATGCGTTCGAAAATGACGATGGTCCATGTAGCGGGGATGGAATACGACTTCCATAGACTCCTTTAAATCAAGAACATATTTAAACCTTTTAATCGATTGGTGAATATGGCCTACGCTGCTTTATACTCCGGTGGAAAAGATTCGACCCTTGCCCTTTGGATGGCACAGCAGGATGGGATCGATGTAAAGTATCTTATAACCGTCTTCCCTGAAAGAAACGACTCATACATGTTTCACAGACCAAATCTAGACCATGTGCCCATGCTTGCAGAGTCCCTAGATATACCGTTGATACTTGAGGAATCCGAGGGAAAAAAGGAAGAAGAACTCAAAGACCTTGAAAATGCCATCGATTCTGTTGAGGTGGAGGGGGTCATAACCGGTGCGGTCGCTTCCAGGTATCAGAGGGATAGGATAGAACGGATCGCTGAAAAAAGAAGTATGGATGTGATCTCACCGTTGTGGGGGATGGACCAGTTGGAGCTCATGGAAACCCTGTTGAAGGATGGTTTCCGTTGTATTATAGTGGGCGCCGCAGCACTAGGTCTTAACGAATCTTGGTTAGGCCGTGAGATAGACCACGGATGTTTGGATGAGTTGATAACACTGCAGAAAAAGTATGGTATAAACGTGGCTGGTGAAGGTGGAGAATACGAAAGTTTTGTGCTGGACGCTCCTAACTTCGAATGGGAATTCGAAGTCGAAGAAGCGTGTAAAAAGTGGGATGGACATCGAGGAACCTATGATATCAAATCCTTGAGAAAAAAATATTAACGCCCTTCTGTTGGAGATATACGGCGATATCATCATGTCTGACGAGAATTTCAAAAAATTCGAGCAAGAACTGTTCAATACATTGGTAGAGAGGAATCCACATTTTGCAACACACCTAGGTATACACGAATACGACCACCTTCTACCAGACGGGTCTTATCAAAAGCATCGAGAGGATATCGAACTTATCGAGGAGGCGAAAGAAAAATTGCGGTCCTTCGATCCGGGAGATCTTTCAGATGAAAATAGATTCGCTAGAGAAGTGGGGATCCATGTACTCGATATGATGCTGTTCAGCGAGAAGAAGATAGAGATGTGGAAAAAAAATCCATCCGTTCCCTCGGTCATCGGGAGTGCGATATTTCCTTTGTTGAAACGGGATTTCGCACCCTTCCAAGAACGGTTAGAAAGTATAATCGGCAGGATAGATGGGATCCCAGAATTTATCGAATCATCCAAATCCTCGCTGATAGATCCGGTAAGACTTTGGGTTGATATGGCTCTGGAATCCGTCGAACAACTGCCTATGTTGTTCAAACTAGTACTGATCATGTCTCAGAAAGAAGAGGTCGATGAGGGAACCCTAAAAAAACTCAGCAAATCCATAGATAGGGCGGACCAGGCACTTGAGGAGTATGGCGTCTGGCTCGAAGAAAAAAGACAGGAAGCTGAAGATGAGTTCACCATAGGTAAAGAACTGTTCGACGAACTGCTCGAAAAGAGAAAATTGGGTTACACCGCGGAAGAAATACTGGAGTTAGGGGAAAGGTATCTAGAAGAAACCCGGAAAAATATGGATATGTATGCTGCGGAGATAGATCCCGATAAAGGCACCTGGGAAGTTTTAGAGGACATCACATCTCAGACCCCATCAAACATTGGGGAAGCACTAGATTGGTATCGTCAGGGATTGGAAGAGGCAAAAGAGTTCATCATCGAGAAGGATCTGTGTACCATCCCTGAAGATGAAGAGATCGAAGTGACCGAAACGCCGGATTATTTGAGGCATATAATCCCTTATGCGGCCTACATGGGACCGGCTAAATATGACGATATCAAGAAAGGTATATATCTTGTAACACCACCCCAAAACCACGGTTGGGAAAAGATGTCGTATTGGGATGTTAGGAACACAACTGTCCACGAGGGGTATCCCGGACATCATCTTCAGATATCGTGTGCCACCACTGTTGAAGATCTTCTGATCACCTTCTCACACGCCGTGGAAACCATAGAAGGTTGGGCACACTACTGCGAGGAGATGATGAAGGAGCATGGTTTCGACGATACACCTGAAGCAAGACTAGTCCAGAATAGGGACATCCTTTGGAGGGCTGCCAGGATAATAGTCGATGTCAAACTGAGTTCGGGAAAGATGAGCTTTGAAGAGGCTGTTGAATACCTTATGGATACCGTCGGTCTTGAGAAAGCACCCGCAGTAGCCGAGGTCAAAAGATATACACAGAACCCTGCCTACCAGCTGAGCTATCTACTGGGAAAGCACATGATAATGGAGCTTAAGAATGAAGTGAAACACAAGATGGGAGTCGAGTATTCAGAGAGGTTCTTCCACGATACCATACTTTATGCAGGGAGCGTTCCCTTCACACACCTGCGAGATCTGTTCAAAAAAAGGATCGGGGGCTGAAGCCCCGGAAAAGGTTCACTGCTGCAGCCTTTTTTCGATCTCAAAGTTATCGATCACGTCGTATGGTAACGAGGCCACATCGGATTTTTGGCTCATCACACCCTGGTAGAGTTTTAACTCGTCGGTCAGGGATTCTGCATGTGCCTTCTCCATCAGGGCTAAGTAATGGAACAGCTTGTTGTGTTTAGGTTTTTTCTTGGCTAGATATTTGTATATCTTGTATGCGTTCCTTTCATTTTCTATGGCCGCTTCCAAGGATTCTACCAGGTTACGGACGGTTTCGATGGGGACATCGCCTTCATGTGGTGGAAGACCCTCCTTATCAGGCACTTCGATCTTGCGATCTCCAAACAGCTTTTCGTGTAGTTTCAGCAGTTCTCGCTTATGCATCTCTTCGTCACTTGCAAGACTGGCATATCTTGAAGACACCAGACTGCTTTTTGTTTTCTCTGCCAATCTAGTGTAAAATTCATGAGCCTTCTCTTCAGCCCTAATCGAATATCCCAAGATTTCCTTGAAGCTAAGCGTATCTAATACCTCGATCATGTTTATCAAACCTTTTAGCAGGGAAGAGGTATTAAATAGTTTTCATGGGTAATTCCCAAAACCTATTTATAAACGCATCAACTTATGCATGCGGGTGCAAACATGCAGGAATTAGTCGAACACGGTGTTCAAAAGATGGACGGTCTTGGATTGGATTACGGAGACATACGTATCTCCAATATCAAGACTCAAAATATCAGCGTTAAGAACGGCTCCGTCGAAAGCATCAAAGATGATGATAGTAGGGGCGTAGGAATAAGAATATTGAATGGTGGCTGGGGCTTCGCCTCGACTTCAGAACTGAATAAGAAGGGTGTAGAAAAAGCGGTGGATAGGGCTCTAAAGATCGCAAAAGCGTCCTCGATAGCTTCTGAGAAGATCGAACTCGCAGAAGTAGAAATATATGAAGATAGATACGTTAGTGAATACAAAAAGGATCCCTTCGATGAGCCTCTTGAAGAAAAACTCGAACTGCTTTTGGAAGCTGAAGATAGGTTAAAAGTGGACGACCGAATCAAGGTTTCTAATGCTACCATGTTGGCTTGGGATTTTGATAAATGGTTTGCATCCACAGAAGGGGCTATGATAGAACAGAAGATCATACAGTGCGGTGCCGGTATCAGTACCACGGCCTCTAACGGTGAAGATATGCAGAGGAGGAGTTATCCCAACTCGTTCGGAGGTGTCTTTCACTCGGAGGGTTACGAATACATAGAGGAACTCGATCTTATCGGTAACGCGGAACAGATGGGAAATGAAGCTGTGGCACTATTGGAGGCGGAACAATGTCCTTCTGGCAACATGGACCTTATACTAGATCCCGGGCAACTAGCTCTTCAGATACACGAGAGTTGTGGCCATCCTACAGAGCTCGATAGAGCGCTGGGTACTGAGGCTAGTTATGCGGGAACCAGTTTTATGACTCCGGATAAGTTGAACGAATTGAAGTATGGTTCGGATATCGTCACTCTTGTAAATGATGCCACGGCTCCAAAGGGCTTGGGGACGTTCGGTTACGACGATGAGGGTGTAAAAGCAAGAAAGGTGGATCTGGTTAAGAACGGATTGTTCGTTGGTTATCAGAGTTCCAGAGAAGGGGCGGCAAGAGTGGGCGTAGAGGTCAGCGGTAACATGCGTGCACAAGGATGGATAAACCTTCCATTGGTGCGGATGAATAATATCAACCTGGAACCAGGAGATTGGACCAGAGAAGAGATCATAGCGGAAACAAAAGAGGGAATAATCATGGACACCATAAAAAGCTGGAGTATAGATGACAAGAGGTTGAACTTCCAGTTCGGAACCGAGATCGGATATCTTGTGAAAGATGGCGAGATCAAACATATGATAAAGAATCCAACATATACTGGGATCACATATGAGTTCTGGGGGAATTGTAATGCCATCGCCGGCAAAGATGAATGGGTGATGCATGGATTCCCCAACTGTGGCAAGGGAGAACCTTCTCAAGCGATGAGGGTCGGACATGGATGTTCCACTTCTCGCTTCAAGGATATCAGAGTGGGGGTGGGAAAATGGTAGGTAGAGAAGAGATGGAGTCCGTCGCTGATATCGTGATGAACGAAATGAAAGTGGACGAAGTAGAAGTTCTCATCCGTACGTCAGATTCTTCTCTGACCAGGTTCGCAAATTCCAAGATACATCAAAACGTAGCGAGGATAAACACCTCTATATCCATCAGGGCGGTAAAGGGAAAACGTATAGGGAGTGCAGGGGTGAACACCTTGCAGCAAGAAGAGGTGATATCCTGCCTGAGGAAAGCTGAAAAGATAGCTAGTTTACAGCCAGAAGATCCTGATTTCAAAGGCTTACCGTCGCCTGGGGGATCAAAAACCGATGATACTAAGTACGACGAAAAAACAGCAGGGCATCATCCAGAAGACAAAGCAAAGATGATCGCAGAGATGATCCGATATGCAGATGAGAAAGATGTAGATAGGATATACGGCGCTCTTGAAACTTTGAATTCTAGTGTGTTCGTTGCGAACTCCAACGACATCAGACGATTTGGAAGAACGAGTAAAGCAGATCTTTCTACCACAGTTATAGCTGATTGGGACAAAGACCAAGGATTCGGTAGAGCGGAACATTGTTCCGGACGTATCGATGAGATAGACCATGTGGCGGTGATCGAAACTGCAGTAGATAAAGGATTGAACAACTTGAACACCACATCCATAGATACTGGTGAGTACACCGTCGTGATGGAACCCATGGCTGTTAAAGATCTTTTGATGTACCTGGGTATGATGGGGTTGAGTGCGAAGGCCGTTCAGGAACAGCGAAGCTATATGAACGGTAAGTTCGGTGAAAAGATAATGGATG
>PUPH01000034.1 GCA_003553085.1 Thermoplasmata archaeon | reverse complement strand
ATGGTGAGGGCCTAAGAGTTCCATCTCCTATGATGGTCATCCCCCAAAACCACCGGTGTGTCCAATCCCCATAGTTCTTTACAACGTTGAACCAATCTATAAAAGACTGCCCGATGTCCTCTCCGTTGGATAACGGTGTGTAGAAGAATTGATCGTAGAGCATACCGCCTGTTTTTGTAGAGCCCCATGAAGTCAGACCTGAGTCATCGTGGTTGAAGATTACGGTGCCGCCCAGATAGTCGTCATAAGTGTAATCTACCCCCGAACAGACAAAGAGATGGTAGAACAAAGCGGGAGGTTTTATGTTGCGATAATCTGAGCAGAAAACATAATCGTAGGATCCTCCTTGATTATAACCGTGTCCCCCTGGCCATCCATGGGATCTTGTGAATATCATCTCCTGGTCAACAGGCATCCTGTTGTTTATATAATCCTGAACCGTGGTCCTACTAGGATCATTCTCCATGGTTACGTTGTTCCCATAGATCATCTCTAAGTTCGTTTGGTCGTCGGGACCCATGTTTTCCCAGTAATTGTCCACGTATGCAAGTGCGTCCTGCTGCGGTCGGAGTTCCCCTGATCGGTATGCATGATTCTTGTGGAAGTAAGAGATCATAAGATCACTTTCGGATCCCAGTGATACGAGGTTGTCGGCTTTCATCCGGGATACCCATATATCCAGATGTCTGTCTCCGCTCCAGGTGTCGTAGTAACCGTTCCCTTCGGTATCCTCCCATGTACCATCTAGATCCATGAAGAAAAGGTCGTTGGGAAACGTCTCGTACTCCGTCCCTGACCCCCAATCCTGATACATCTCATATATGATGTACGGCAGGTCCCCTATCAATTTAGCCCCAAAAAGTGAGTCCTTCTCATCGTGCAGGTCTGAAAGAAGGGACCTCAGGTCTTCGGCAGTGCCCGAGAATGTTATCAAGATCACATCTAGATCATCGGCTGTTAGGTAATCAATGTGTCTATCCATCTCATCTTCTATCTCTCTATAGAGATCATCGTCTACTATCAGAGCCACTCTACCCCTGCTATCATCTGTTGAAACGGATGATCTTACCTCGATGTCTTGTCTTGCTGAGGTGTAGGTCTGATGCTCCATATCGACCGTACCATAGGGATCCATCCATCGGCTTGGGATCACATCGGGTTCGGTTGGACCTCCGTCTCTTTCTCCCCTATCTTCGGAGGGTTCGATAACATCCAATCCCGCTACCGATGAGATCATGATGAAAACGAGTATAAATACCAAGAACTTAGAGTGATTTCCTTCCATATTGATCTCCGACTCTCTTTTTTGAATAGAATACACGCATATATGCTTATCGTCTTGGATCATTTCTAGTGAATAACCACCATATTAAATATGCTTGATATTTGATACTATAAGTATTTATATTTCACTTTTCATCTCTATGATGATGAATGATAATCGACAAGGTAGTTGGAACCCTAATAATTACCAAGGCCAGCAGCAACCACCCCAACAGCAACCACCCCAACAGCAACCACCCCAACAGCAACCGCCCCAACAGCAACCGCCCCAACAGCAACCGCCCCAACAGCAACCGCCCCAACAGCAACCACCCCAATAGTATCCACCACATCACGGACCACCACCCCAAAAGAGTAAAACCCCAATGATCATCGGTGTTGTGGCCGTAGTAGCAGTGGTCGCAATCCTCGTTTTGTGGATGATCTTTGCCGGCAGTAGTTCTTTGGTCGGACGATGGGACGGAGACTATGCAGAGTACACCTACGAAGATCCATGGTCCGGTGAAAGAGTGACTGAGACCGAAAACATAGACGGATATATCAAGTTCAACAGTGATGGGACCGGAGAATCTGAAATGTTTGGATATAGGGAAAATTTCGAATGGGAAGATAAAGGTGGCGGCATATTGGAGATCTCGGATCCTGACGGCACCGAAGAAATATCCTACAGCATAAGCGGCAGCACACTAACATTCACTATAGAAGAGACTATGTACGGCGAAACATACACATATAAGATGGTGTTCCAAAAAGCATAAACATTCTTAGAACCTAGAATTGATATAAAAAACTAATTGGCTGTTATACTCGGCCAATGTTTTCTTTTTTTATATCTTCTTCGTTCATTTTCCAGATGAAAAAGCTCCAGATCCTAGAATCATCTTTAAAAACTTTGATACAACCGCATCTTCAACCATAGATATGTCCTTTTTTTCTCCTGGATCTGTTTCCAGGTCGTAAAGCTCAACTTCATCCCGTTCCTCATCGAAGATGAATTTGTACTTCTCTGTAGCAAAACCCCAGATGCCGTAATCAAGACTTTCAGGATCGCTTATCAGATTGATCCCCTTCCTCATGCAGCTTCTTCCACCGGCATGTCTAGCTCTGAGCGGTATGATCCCCTTGTCTCCTGTTTTATCAATTTCGCAACCAGAATAGGAGAGCATGGATGGTATATCGCGGGTTTCCACAAGTTCATCATGTTTTCCAAAGAGCCCTTCTTTTTTCACGACCAGAGGGATCTTCACCACCTCCTGGTACAGTTGAGACGGATGGCCTAGAAAACCATGCTCACCGAATCCCTCTCCGTGATCTGAAGTTACGAGCATATCAGTGTTCTCCCAAAGGCCACTCTGCTCAAGGTATGCGAACAGATCTGATAGTTTCTCATCTAACCACCTTGCGGAGTCCTCATAAAGTACTTTCAGACGCTCGACCTGCATCCTTGTCTCCTTTGAATCATCTGCTTCTCTTTTTTTTCTAAAGTTATTCAATTCAGCTATCTCAGATATAGAATATTCTGAATATTCTCTCGGAGGTGTGTATGGGTAATGGGTATCCATATAATGTATCCAGATGAAAAAAGGTCGTCTGGATGTAGATATAAGATCTATCGATTCCTCGGTGACCACCTCAGCGCTCAAAGAAGATGTTACATCCTGCTTGAAGTACCAACGGTGTATGTCTCTAAGATTTTGAACGCAGTCAGGAAGCCTCTGCAGATATCTCCATAATTCTCCTTTTACTTCCCTTCCAGCAGTGCTGATGTGGTCGTTGAAGTGATCAAAACCATTCTGATATCCTGAGAGTGAAGAAATATATGGATTACTGGCTACGATACCCGCTGTGCGATATCCTTTACCCCTCAGGTATCCTGCAAGGGTGGGTTCTCTTATCCTGATCCTTTCTTTCATGGGATCGTAGTTAAGACTGAATATACTGGGAAAAGAGAACGGAGTCGATGGACCGTTGGTGTATGCTCTGGTGAAGTAAGCGTTCTCCTTGGCCATAGACCATAACTCGGGCATCTTGGGCAGAGTATCCCACCGCAGAGAATCGATGGTTATCAGGATTATGTTGTTTGGTTTACCGTGTGTCTCCATTTATTCCATTCACCGAGATGTCTAACTATCTATTAACCTTTATGAACCTTGTAAAATGGATCGAGATATTTGTTTTTGTTCCAGAGATACTCCATATATTCAGCGATCCTTTCAGCGGTCTCCATATCGAAGGTATCTTTCACGAAATCTAGAGTCATATCCATACCTGCTGTGACGCCGGATGAGGTGTAGAATTTACCGTCTTTAACCCACCTAGCATCGGGTACCCAATCCACCTCATGACCTTGTTCAGTAACCCAGTCGAATACCATCTTGTTCGATGTAGCCCTCCTACCGTCCAGATGTCCCGTTTTGGCTAATAGAACGGAACCCGTACAAACTGTCAGAACGTGGTCCACGTCTTCTACAATCGATCTTAGGAAGAGGATCATATCTTCATTATCGAGTTCTCTTCTGACTCCATATCCGCCGGGTATGAGTAATGCACCCCCCTTTTTGATATCCGTGATATGTTGTGTCATCACCTTTACGCTTTGAGCGCTGGTGATGACTCCACCTGATAAAGAATAAAAAGAGATATCGATATCTTCCTCGGAGAACAATGAAATATTTCCGATTATCTCGACCGGACCGAAGGCATCTAGTGTTTCAAAATCGTCAAATAGGATAATACTGCAACCTTTCATCAGTGCTGATCATGGTCAACGGAGTATATAAAGATTCGATGTAAAAGGTATCTTTCTACAAGGGATGATCGATACCCGTGCTCATATGGCGATCAGATGATCGAGAATAAAGATCAGTACCGCAGATAATATGGGTATGGTGAGATTATCCTCGTTCAATTTTTCAAATATCCCTGTGAAGTATATGCCTTCCACGAACATCACGATAAATGAGGTGGTGAAAGCGATAACGGGATGGAGTATGATCGAGACTAACAAACCGCTCAACAGAGCCCCCGCGATGTTACCCTCGATATTTTTGTCACGGCTAAATGGATGTTTAATTTTACCGAATCTAGCACCGATCAAGTGGGAGGTTGAGTCACCGATGGCAAGTATGAGTAATGACGCGGCGACTATACTATTATCGAAGATAAGTGAGATGATAAAGGCACCTACAAAGAAGAAAAAACAACCTTTGCCGGGAAAATCTTCCCTCAATCTCGGTCTTTCAAAGTGGTCCAAAAACCACGATATTATCGGTATGTCCATCTTCATGGATGTGTATATCAAGACAGCACCGATCATGAGGATCGATAGGATAGTTCTGGAGGTCGCGGGTATAAAATAAAGTGAACTCAGAGGTGGGTATGAACCGATCTGATCGAAAAAACCTCTGTAGATCGATATGACGAGGAAGACCCCCATAGCGGCATGAAATAGCTGTCTTCGCACTTCTCGGTCTTTAACGGCCACCTCGTAATTCAACATAGACATCCCGATGAGATATCCGATGATGGCACCGAAGATGACATCGCTGATGTAATGGGCACCTAAATACACCCTAGATATTGCCACGGTAGTTGCAAATCCAAACCATAGGAGTTTGAATTTAGGAAGTACCTTAAGTAAGATAGGTACTGCGGAAAAAGCCACTGCGGTGTGACCGCTGGGGAATGAGTATCTCCATAGTCGTAGTGTTACACCTACCAGCCCTATATCCTCTGGCCGTGGTCTCGCGAAAAGATGCTGGATACCTATGGCTACCACCGCACTCAGACCTATGGATAAAAAAAGAAAAGGAAGCCACCGTTCTTCGTTCTTTTTCCAAAAAGCTATCCCAAGTATGATACATAGGAGGATGGTACATATCACCGAAACGCTCAAAATCTCGAAAAATACCAGTATGTCGTTGAGAACGGGGATCCGGTATTTCGGAATGATACTGATCATATACTCATCGATCAAGAACGTCACCGAGGCGAAAGCCGCTACGGCTCCAAGTAGCTTGAAAAGTTCCTCTTTATTCATGGTTTCATCGATCTCAAACGACGAACCCATCATTCATTATCCCGATATAAAGATTAGGATGGGCGTTTTCCATCTCCCTTTAGAAACAGTTATACTACCTGAATCTGTTGGCGAATCTATGGATGTTTCGTCTCGAGTAGCTCAAATCAAAGATGTCATAGATAGAGAGATCGAGGCTTCATCAGATATGGATAAGATCGCCAGGATGGTTTACAATAACCTACCAGAGGAGGGGTTGATCGACGTTTTCGACTCCTTGGTCGATGAAGGTAGATGGAGTTACCTTTGGTTGGTGACTAGATGGATCAAAAGGAAGCAGATGTATGAACTACGATATATGGGATACTATGAAAGGTGGTTGTACGAGCACATACACACCTGGGGACAGTGTGACGTTCTCTGCTATAGAGTTCTGAACCCTATGTTGGAGAAGCATCCCCAGTTATTCAAGAACGTTTTGCGGTGGTGTGATTCATCAAAAACGTTCGTTAGAAGAGCGGCACCAGTCAGCTTACTCAGATCATCTAGGAGTTTCTCTGTTCATTTCAGTTGGGAGAAGGTGTTGAAGGTAGTAGGTAGATTGAAGGATGATGATGAGATTCATGTGCAGAAAGGTGTCGGTTGGCTGCTCAAATATGCATACCTGAGTTATCCGGATGAGGTTTACGATTATTTAAAAGAGAACGTTGACGAGATCCCTCGAGTCGTTTTCAGGTATGCGTTGGAGAAGGCACCAAAAGATATTAGGAAAGAACTCATGAACTTATGACTGAAAAGGTCTTAATATTATCGTGTAGTTATAACCGTGATATCCATGGAGTCCGCGATAATCGATACGAAGCTGTTGACCTTTGAAGGAGATGGATTGGGTATAATAGATGACGGCGCTGTTCGTTTTACCGAACGCATAGAATGGGTAGGAAAAACTGCAGATATAGACCTGGAGGGCGTAGAACGGGTGATCGACGGCAGCGGTCACGTCACCATGCCTGGTTTGGTCAACGCGCATACACACACGGGTTTGACTATCTTGAGAGGAGGAGCCCAGGATGTTCCTGAGATCGAATGGATGAATAAGGCGTTAGCACCCCTTACAAGGAGGATGAAGATGGATGATATCATCATCGGATCGAAGCTGGGGGTATTAGAGGGTCTTAGATCAGGTATAACCACATTTGGAGAGTATTCAAGCGATGTTAGAGTGCTGATAGAGGAGGTGTACGAACCCTTCGGCGTACGTGTGGCCGCAGCGGAGACCATCAACGAAGTGGTATCCGAGAGGACGCGATTAGGCCCAAAGGATCTGTACGAGCTGGACCCTGATAAAGGATCGGCACTTTTGAAAAGGACCGATGAACTGTATGAATCATATAAGGACTCAGGATCTGTGGACATCCTGTACGGCCCTCAGGCCCTTGATATGGTATCCTCTGAAACGATGCTGAAGGTCAAAGAGAAGGCGAAAGAGCGTGATTGTAAGATCCACATGCACGTTGCCCAGGGGGAACGTGAGCGGTTACAGGTGTACGGTAGATACGAGAAGAGTACTGTGGATGTGTTGGATGGATGGGATATGCTGGATTCCGATCTGATAGCTGTACACTGCCATGATACGACTAAAAAGGAGAGAGGACTTCTGGTCAAAAGCGATGTAGGGATGGTAGGCTGCCCTAGTTCCATAGCCATGATAGATGGGATGGTACCTCCGGTGTGGGATCATTTATCCTCCGGTGGTTCCGTTGGCCTGGGCACGGATCAGGCTCCCGGTCCCGGAACCCACAACATGTTCAGAGAGATGAGGACCATATCTGTTCTCACAAAGACCATGTACAAAGACCCGACCCTTCTACCAGCGTGGGAAACTCTGAGGTTGGGCTGTAAAGGTGGAGCAGAAGTATTAGGTATGGACGATAAGATAGGATCTATCAAAGAGGGTAAGTTAGCCGATATGATTATGGTCGATCTATCGAAGACACATCAGACCCCCTCTGTTGATATTCCATTCCACAATTACGTCCCTAACCTTGCGTATTCTACCCATCAGGCGGATAATGTCATCATCGGCGGAAAGATAGTATTACTTGACGGGGAGTTCGTTCATATAGATGAGGAAGAAGTGGTGCACGAAGCCCAGGAAAGGGCTACCGTACTGTTCAACCATGCTGCTGACGACTGGCGATCGGCTGATAGCTATCTGGTCGAAATGAATCGTAAAGGTATGTTGTGATCTATAAGATGAAATTCATATTCAAGTCTCCTCTACTTTGAACTCGCTTTTTATTTTTTCAAAATATGTATAGTTCAAAATCAAATAGGTTTATTAGTGATGACCCCCCCATCTTGTAATCGTGGTTTGATTTGAAATCTAAAATGCCCGAAATGAAAGGAATGGATAAGCTTCTGAGTTGCGTGGTTATGGTAACACTTCTCATCACAGTATTGTTAACATCCGGATGTGTTGAAGACGATACTTCTGGAACTCCAGAAGCGCTGATGAGTTCTTTCGTCGAAAGTATCAATAACAAGGATGGAGAGTTATTTATGGAGTTGTTGGTGGATAACGAATTCTTGAGCGACGATGTATTCGAAGAGATCCCGATGGAAGAAGAAGAATTCAAGGAGTATCTAGAGGATATGAAGTCCGCCATAGATGATGGGGAAGCATATGTGGAGTCATACGAGATAGAAGAGCTGATCTACCTCGAAGATATGGAAGAAGACAATAGAACACAGTCTGAAGAGATCATGGAGATGTTGAACGATAGTGAATACTTCCAGGGCGATATCAGTGATATGTGCACGATAATACTCGATTGGGACGCTACAGTCGATGAGGATTCTCCCATCTATTGGGTGGCGGACCTAGGAGATTTTGACGACCTATTTCTACTCGAGATCGAAGGTAAATGGTACAACCCCATGCCCGGAACCGCCATATCAGCTGTACTTTACACCGAGATTGATGGATAGTGTTAATTAAGATTCAATAGCACATTCGGATCTCTTGACTCAGGAAAAGGTTATTTATCGTCGTAGATATATTTGGAAACATGAAAGTTAGAACCGAGGGTGTTTCACTATTGCTCGATAAGTTGGAAGGTGACCTAGAGAGCGCTTCAGATGTGATATCACATCCGGACATTCAAAGATGGCTCGATGCGTATGACTGGGTACCCGAGCGGCAGGAAAGATTCAGAGGGATATTGAAGGCACTGCCGGAGAAACCTCGTTCCGACCTAAACCTCTGGGAGGAGAAGATCCACTTCGGTCTTAAAAAAGCACTCGGGGAACCAGACAGGATGCGTACCGCTATAAGAGAGATAAAAAATTACGATTGGGAAAGTGCACAAGAGGATGCTTTGGAGTATTTACCCGATGATACATACCTGGATCCCGTCATGATAGTGACCATCGACGGTTTCAACGGAGGGATGTTCCGTAATGGGACTGTCTATCTATCCCTGGTATACTTTGATGCATCAGCTATCTCGCCAGATACATTTTCTCACGAACTCCATCATATGGGTGCGGAGTACTGGTGGAGTAAAGACCCTCTGATCGAGGGGCTGAGATCTTCAGTAGATCCCAGGAAAAAACATATGGTAAACCTTCTTACGTATCTGGTGGGTGAAGGGCTAGCTAATGCTTTCTGTTCTCCACAAGCGATAACAAAGGTGGAAGGTGATGAGGAACACAACGAACTCATCTCGGAATATGAGGGGGCCATGGACGACCTCTTCGATATGCTTGAAAGACTATTGGATGATATACTCTCTGGAACTCAGGAAGAAATAGCCAGATCGTACAACGGATTCACAATGGATGAAAGGGGCAGAGGTCTCCCACCCGGACATTTTTTATCGGGAAGGATGGTAAAGATCATGGATCTATCGAACGAAGTTTCCAGGGATGAAATAGTAGGTCTTGTGAAGGGTCCCCTCAACTTTTTCGAACTCTATAACAGGGCAGCAAAAGAACAGGATGTACGGCAGATCACACCAGAGATCCTAACGAGGGTGGATGATATGTTAAAGGGTAATAAGTAGGTCAATCTATATATACATGAACGAGGAGTTCATATTCGATGGAATCGGAAACATCAGACTATCGGGCGGAGATACGGGCACCGATCTATCCCACTGAGGACTATAAGATATTGGTATCATGCCTTAGCAAATTGTTCCCAGAGGCAGATTGGGACATACAAGATGATATGGTGATAGGAGATACTAGATCTCTTTACAGATTTTCAGAAATTCTTCGTGATCTGAAGATCAGAGATACGGCCAGGATGCACATGATGGCACATGTAAGTTCCGACACATGTGAGTTCGTTCTTTCCAAACAGGCTTCCTGCAGTAGACGGGTCAACTTTTTCCAGGGCAAGCAGCCACTGGGCGGGATAACTGTAAAAATCACTTCGGAGAGGATCAAAGGAGTCATCGAAGAGTTGACTTGTACAGAGGTATCTCGATGATAATAGCATCCAATCCCCTATTTTGCTTTAGACCTTTCGATGAAGTGATCAAAAAGATAGAAGACGGTTTCGAAGGTTGGGAGTTTTTAGCCGAGGCCGAACACGGTTGGGACCACAGAGAAACGATCCAGGACACTTTATCGACTAGTAACCTACAGATCCAAGTTCACGCACCCTTTAACGATATAAATATATCCAGTTTGAATCGTTCCATGAAAAAGGCATCCATAGATGAGATAAGGAAAGCTATAGATCTGTCTGTGATGATTGATAGTGAGATGTTGACGGTACATCCCGGTCTTTACTCACCCATGGCACGAGAATGGTCTGGAACGAAAGATGCTTTGTTGGATTCGTTGATAACCATCAAAAAACTGGCCGATGACAGTGGGATCATGATAGCTTTAGAGAACATGCCGGCGTGCTTCCCCACCACAGGAATAACTCCTGAAGAGATACGCTATTTCACAGAAAAAACCGGCGTGGGATTCTGTTTTGATATAGGGCATGCAAACACGACTGGAAGGCTGGATGACTTTCTAGAGTTCGATCCCGTAAACATACATATACACGATAACCATGGTGAGGATGACCTACACCTGCCATTAGGCGAAGGAAACATAGACTTTGCAAACGTTCTATCCAAATCAACTAACTATGAAGGTAATTGGGTGATCGAAGGACGCTCTTTAGAAGCACTAAAGATGAGCAAAGAATATTTAATAGGACTATTATCCTGAAAACGATGATCGAAAGATGTGTATGAACATGGATATGATACATCTTGTATATCTGGTTTCCCTGGCGGTTCTGATCTATCTCAGCGGACGGTTTTCAGGCGCTGAAACGGCTATAACTGCATTATCCAAGGTGGATCTAGCGAAGATGAAGATGGATAACGAGAAACACATCGATATAATCATAAAGCTGAGATCCGATATGGATAGCACTATAATCACCATTTTGATAGGTAATAACCTTGTCAACATCACTGCATCTGCGATAGCTACAAAATTAGCCTATGACCTGCTTGGAAATTTCGGTATATCCATAGCGGTGGGTGTGCTAACCATCCTAGTACTCATATTCGCAGAGATCACCCCCAAGGGCTTCGCGATCAAGAACAAAAGACACTTCAGCATAAAGAACGCATCGTTTATCTATTATCTTTCAAGGATATTTTATCCTCTGATCATCGCACTGGGTGAGATATCCAATGGGATAATAAGATTGCTCGGTGGGGAAACCAAGAACGAGAAGATCCATGTGACCGAATCGGACGTTAGGGATCTGGCATCGATACTAGAAGAAGAAGGTCAGATAAAGTCCATAGAGAAGCACATCGTCCACCGGGCGTTTTGGTTTGGAGATGTTAAGGTGAGATCGGTGAAGGTACCAAAAAACCAGAGCTTCGTACTAGACTCAAAAATATCCGTGGACGAGGGAGTGGAGTTCATCAAAGAACATGGTTTTACCAGGATACCTGTAGCCAAACATGGAACCCACCAGATCATCGGTATCTTGTACAGCAAGGACCTTCTTGGAGAAGAGATCGGGACCATGGGTGAATATGCAAGAGAGGTACCGATGCTAGTGAAGAATCAAGATGATATAACCGAAGTATTCCAGCGGATGAGAAAAAGCCGTATCCACATGGGGGTAGTGGTCGATGAAAGAGGAAAGTTCGACGGCCTTATCACTCTTGAAGATATCGTTGAGGAATTGTTGGGCGAGATATACGATGAATTCGACAGGGTCGAGTGAATGATACCAAAAAACCTTTTTATATCTACATAGATTGCCTCTGGAAATGGTATTACGACTGATAGTAGCGACCTTATTCATCTTCTTTCTTCCGGGCTTTACCATTGTGAACGCTCTATTTCCGAGAAAAGGTGAACTGGATAAGGAGTTCGATATGCTTTACCGCATAACCCTTGGCATGGGTATGAGCATAGTTACTACTATATTGGTCGGATTTTTCCTAGGCTCGATACCTGTTGATCACGGTGAGATGGGTTATTTCGTAGAACAGAACATATGGATCTCTCTGATCACCATCACCGTGGTATTTTTCATAGTTGGTTGGTACAAAGGTGCATATCAATGGATGGGACTTCTACATCAGTCTTTAGAAAGACCCGCACCCCCTCCCCCTGGCCCTGAAGATTTTAATTATACCGACGACAAAGACATACTCCATGAGATGCAGAAACTGGCAAGAAGAAGACAGCAGCTAAAACACCAGATCAAAGAGGCAAGGGAGAAGAGCAAGGCCCAGGCTAAGAGCATCAGAGATCATTATCAAAATAAGAAGAAGAAGGCCGAGGAGGAGTTACGGGAGGTAGATGATAGGTTGAAGAAGCTTGAGAAGATGAGGGCTGAAGACATATATTAGGTGATACAGTTGAAATTTAAATATAAGATGGTACTCGTATTTCGCAAGGACCTGAAATTATCTAAAGGTAAACTCGCAGTTCAGGCAGGGCACGCATCGGTTCTTTGTGCTTTGGAGAGTAAAAAACGAGGCAAGTATTTTTCAAAATGGTCCGCTGAGGGTCAAAAGAAGGTAGCGGTATATTGCGATGATCTAGAACATATGCACTTCCTGAAAGAGATGGCTAAAAAGAGAGATGTAGTCGCCATGGAAGTTTCAGATGCAGGACTAACAGAGGTATCTCCAGGTACCAAAACATGTTTGGGTGTTGGACCTGGTCCGGAGAATTTGATCGATGAGATCACTGGAGATCTTTCCTTGATGTAGGTGATCGACTTGAAAACCAACATCCGGGCAATAGGAATAGACGATTCACCTTTCAAATTTTCTGACGAGGAGGTGATGGTAGTAGGTAATCTTACTAGAGCTCCGAATTACCTAGAAGGTATTTTGTCTACCCATGTAGAGGTGGACGGAACGGATGCAACTGATAAGATCATAGATATGATCGTTAATTCTAGATTTTCCGACCAGGCAAAGGTGATCTTCACAGACGGGATGGCCGTAGGTGGATTCAACATCATCGAACTGGACAAGTTGTTCATGGAAACGAACATACCTGTGATCAGTGTTTCACGAGAAGAACCGGATTTCGAAACTATCAAGATAGCTATGCAGGGGCATTTTGATGATTGGAAGGATAGATTTTCACTGGTAGATAGGGGAGATATACACGAAGTCGATACCCCTCACAAGCCAATATATATCCAGGTAGAGGGAGTCGAACTAGAAGAAGCAATAAGGATGTTGAAACTATTCTCGATAAGAGGTAGATTACCCGAACCTTTAAGGATCAGTCACATAGTGGCTTCGGGTATCGTAAGGGGTGAATCTAAAGGCAAGCCGTGAGATGGGAAAGTTTTATTAGGGTGTGTGTTGTTTATGCACATAATTTACAAAACCAAGGTGATGAAATATGAGTGAAACATGGCCTAAAGAACCCGTCGATGTGACGGACGAAGATATGGACGAATTCGTGAACGATTATCCTGTGGCAATGGTAGATTGTTGGGCGGCCTGGTGTGGACCATGTCGGATGATGGAACCGGTGCTGGAGGAGTTGGCAGTCGAGATGAGCGGTAAAGTCGCCATCGGAAAATTGAATGTAGATCAGAACAAGGATAAAAGCGCTGAGTACGGAGTTTCTTCCATCCCCACGTTGTTGATATTCAAGGACGGAGAACTCAAAGACAAAGCAATCGGAGCTCTCCCAAAGGACGATCTGAAGGAGTTATTGGCAAACTATCTCTAAGACGCCCAGGACTCAATCGAACATATCTTCCAGATCATCGGGAGTGTAGATACCTTTCTCCGTGATATAGCCTGTAATATACCGAGAGGGTGTAACATCGAAGGCCGGGTTATTTGCGTTCGATCCCGGTGAAACAACCCTCACACCATCCATGATGGTAACCTCTTTAGGATCCCTCTCCTCGATGGGTATATCCATACCTGATTCGGTGTTCGGGTCGAAGGTGGTCACCGGTGCTGCGACGTAAAAGGGAACTCCGTTCTCTTTAGCGACTACAGCTTTCTCGTAGGTACCGATCTTATTGGCGATATCTCCGTTAGCCGCTATCCTGTCGGTCCCAACGATTACCATGTCTATATGACCCCTTTGAATGTAGTGGCCGGCAGCGTTGTCTGCTATCACGGTGTGCCTTATATCTTCATTGTATAATTCCCATGCAGTGAGTTTGGCACCCTGTAAACGAGGTCGGGTCTCGTCAACGTAGACAAATATATTTTTTTCCTGCTCTTTTCCTACCCTCATAGGGGCTAGTGCTGTACCATGATCTACAGTCGCTAGAGCACCTGCGTTACAATGAGTCAGGATGTTATAACCATCCTCGATCATTTTAGCACCGTTCTCACCTATAGCACGGCATTTGTTTATCACTGATAAAGCATAATCGTCAGCCGCCTCACTTGGATCCTTCCCTTGTTTGACCTGTTCCTGCATGTGATCCACAGCATAGAAAAGGTCGTAGGCTGTCGGCCTTGCACTTTTTATCTTAGAAGCGGCCTCTGATGTATCAACCCGTTTTTCAAAAGCCTGTGCCATACCATAGGCTGCCGTAACACCGATGCATGGGGCCCCTCTCACAACCATCTCTTTTATTGCCATGTGTATATCGTCAGCGTTTTTAGCTGAAAAAATAATCAGTTCGTTGGGAAGATATCGTTGATCTATCATCTTTACGATGTTTCCTTCCCTCCACACCGCCCTCATATCTTTGATACCATCATCTGTTTTTATTCGCATCTTTAGATCTCCTTACAGATTCGTAAGCCTGCCATAATTTAGGTACAGTATCTAATTCTTTTATCTTTTCCGGTTCTACCCAACGGTACATGGTGTTTTCCCAGTTCAAACTAGGTTCATCCTGGGTTTCGAACAACATCGGCTCAACCCTCCAAACTATATCTTGGTATCTCACCAAAACAGGTTCGCCCTTGCATATGTATTTTGCTTCCATACTAGTTTCTTCCTCGATCTCCACCATGGCCTGTTCTAAAGGTTCCAACTCTTGATAACCTGATACCGCACCCCATTTACCTCTGTAGCTACCGACGTCTTCGCTTCTCCTCAATAATAATATCTTGCAACCTTTCTGTAGAAAAACGGTCACAACAGGCTGCTCCTTGACATCTGATAGGTCTACCGTTCCATTACAACCATCTAATATTGCTCGATCCCCTTCTTTAAGTATGTCCAATTGAATTTTATCAACCAATGGGATATTTGAATCATTCGCAAAATCGATGACATCATCTCCAGCCTTATCGGTGATCAAACCTTTAGGTTTTTTATTTGCATCTTTATTCAGTTTTAAAAGCGAGGGTGTGAAATCACTCTGCCGAACATGTTTGAAAAAACATATCTCTTCCACACTATTTTGAGATACCGATTTCAGTTCATCTAAAGAAACTAGTGTTCCCTTCGATGTTCCTGACGATAAGCCTCTTCCATAAATTATCATATTATCGACCCAACCGACCCGAAGGCTTGGTTACCATCTCTTTCATATCTGACATACACTAGATCAAAACCTTTAAAGTGCCGCAGGCCGGACTTGAACCGGCGACATCCACGTCTTCAGCGTGGCACTCTCCCAACTGAGTTACTGCGGCTTGGAATCCGGTTAGGTGCTTGTTGGATTTTAACTTTACGCTTTAACCAACGTGAAAATTTCCGATTTATTGGATGGTTGTGGAAATCATTAAATATCAAAAGTATTTTGGTAGGATTTAACGTGTAGCAAGTAACAACCTAGAATCTTGCTGAACGACTTTTCTTTCAACCCGCTCCCGTAGTGTAGTCCGGCCAATCATTTTGGCCTCTCGAGCCAAAAACTCGGGTTCGAATCCCGGCGGGAGCATTTTTTCTTTATTTGCGACCATAGGGAGGAGAACCTCGGTTCGTGAGTAAAACTTGTTTTACGAGCACTTGAAATAACGAGTTGAACGAGTTATTACGAGTAGAATCCCGGCGGGAGCACTTTTTTATTTTCTGAAAAAATGCGACCTAGTGGAAAAATATCCCATATTTTTCTGACGCGGGAGCATTTACATATTTCTGAACGCTAGTGAAGAAATTGTAAAAAGGAGTAATGGTCACCATTACTGCGCACTTTTTTTTTATTTGCGACCATAGGGAAGAGAACATCGCTTCGTGAATAAAGCTCTTCTTTAACGATCAAAATAAACCAAAATAAACTATACTGATCACCAGGGAATACCTTGTAATGACCGATAAACTGATGGTGATCCAAAGCTTCCACCATTCTAGAGATAGTATTCGGCCGATCAAACTCATAGACATGGGACCTGTTCCATATAGAGGGATGAACATTAGCCAGAATATGGTTATGTAACTTACATTTTCTAATAGAGAGTGTTTTTCTATGACTTCGTTAGCCTTTCTTCTTACCCTTTTGACTAATCTACCGATCAAAGGTACCTTCTCCAGAAGGTCGTAGTTGAAGCTTATGAAAAAAGAACCCTGCATAGCAACGAAAACCAATATCAGAAGTAATGATAATGGTCCTAGGCCGGCTGATAAACCCACCACTGGGGATGATATCCATCCGACACCGATGGCGAAGTAATAATTGACCAAAACAGCAGAGACAGCTCTGTACACGTCGGATCCCATACTTATGATGAACATGGATACAACGAAAGCTGGAGCTAGGGTCAACAAAGCCATATATGCATCCTTGAAAATGTCCTTTTTTACGAATGATACGTATTCCATCATATCTCAATTATCTCCGATCACAGTGTATATCTCTGTTTTAGCGATTTCCGAAGCTCTTTATCTCCTCTTCGAAGACTCTATCCATGATTGTCAGGGTGTAAAATATATCTTTCGACCGTATCCTAAAAGTCATTGATTTATTGCTAGAGGGATCTAAAATCTAGTATTACACTCAGTTGAGACTCATTCGCGTAGTTCGTAGTATATCCTCTGTTTATCCTTACCTTTGTTTTCATCTCCAGTTATCCTCACTCCTCCGATCTCTTCTGTGTTACGAACATGTGTTCCCGCACAGGGACATATATCGTAACCATCTATATCGATCACCCTCAGCATCTTGATCGATTTTGGTATCAGGGATAGATTAACCCTATTTGCTTCTATATCCTTTTCAAGTATCGATCTCTCTTCCTTATAAACTGATACTGGGTGTGCTTCTTGGATCAGTCGATTTATTTCTACTTCGATCTGTTTAAGATCATCCGCAGAGAGATCTACTGGATGAAAATCCACCCTTGAATAATCCGTATATATCTGATTGCCGACGGTCTCTCCACCGAAGAGGTCGTAAACTACCGCTGAGAAAAGATGCTGAGCTGTATGTAGCTTCATATGCATGTGTCTTGGTTCCCAGTCGATCACTCCTGAGACCTCTTCCCCTTCCTTTGGCATCTTCCCTTCCAATCTATGTATGACCTTTCCTTTCTTTTCCACCTTCACCACAGATGTTTCATATTCATCCCAAACTAATCTTCCGGTGTCCGACGGCTGTCCACCACCCTCAGGATAGAAAGCGGTTCTATCTAGGACCACATGTTCTTTACCTGTACTAACAACCACTGCTTCGAACTCTTTGATATAGTTACTTTCTATATCGGGCATGTATAGTAATTCTGTCATGTTCCACCATACAGCATGGGTCATAGATATTGGTTTCGAATCTTAGCCCTCAGATCTATTTCTAAATCTATACCAAAGTAACAGGAAAGTCGGCGAAACGAATACGGATGCAAGGAATGCATAGAATATGCTTATAGCGCTTACCTGTCCAAATTGAGCTAGAGGTGGGATTATAGCTAGCGATAGTATCCCAAATCCCACGATGGTGGTTGTAGCTGATCCGAACAGGGCACTCCCAGTATGACTAGCGGCTACACAAAGTGCACATTGGGGTTGATCGATGCGCTCCGTTTCTTCTATGAACCGCTGGGTGATGTGTATGCTGTAATCGATACCGAGACCGACTGTTATGGCTGCGATGGTGACTGTAACTGGATTCAAAGGAATATTTAGGTAATACATGGTTCCGAACGTCCAACTTATAACGAAGACCAGTGGTAAGATCGTGATGGCTCCCAGAGAGTATCCTTTGCCCAGATATTTATAAAGTATAGTTAGGATGATCAGTGCTATCACAAAGGTGATCAATAAAGTATCTATCTGCCCCTGGTTGATGGATTCGAACGTAGAGAAACTGACTATCGGGCCTCCGGTCACTATCACTCTATCCAGGTCCTCTTCTTTCATGGGCTGCATCGCCCATACCATATCCTCTTCCGTTTCTTTCACCCTAGTTTCATCTCTAGTATCCACAGGTATCCTGATCACGAATCCGTCATAATCTTCTGAGATCACTCTTGCAGCTCTTTCAGGAGCATACTCGTATAGACCGTCGTACACCGCGATTATGTTCTCACTACTCACATCATCCTGCATGTTAGCATCCCATATCTCTGCGAACGAACTGTTGTAGTTGGGAGAATTTTCATTGATCATGGAGATGGCTAGGGAATAAGGGGATTCTATACTCCTAGCCGGTACATAATAATCACTCTCCGTAGCTCTATTTTGTACTTCTTCTGTACGTTGGAAAACACTGGGCTGTGTTATGTCGCCCTCTACGAGTACAAATACGGTCTCCTGGCTGAAGTCGAAATCTTCAACGAACATATTGAATGTATCCGTCACCTCGAGGTCCGAAGGTAAAAAATCTCTGAAATCGTATCTAGCTTCAAGCTGCAACCCTCCGTAAACAGCAGCAGAGGTGATAAGAAGAACGACGATGAGTACCCTAACCGGAGTCCTTGCAGCGATGGCACCCAGACCCAGTCCGTTGTTGACACAGCTCACATCGGATTCACAGAACGTTTCTGGTTCGCCGATCTTAGCCCAGAACCTTTTTCCTAAGGTCAATTTCTTCCTTGCTTTTTTCTCTTTCACCAACTCTTTACCCTTCCTTTTTCTCCTATTATCTATTATGGTCTTAGAGGCTGGGAAAAAGGTCAACATGAGTATGAACGCACTCAGAATTCCCACGGAACACAGTATTCCGAAATCTCTGATCGCCGAGATGTTAGAAGTTATGTTGCTCATGAAGCCGATTATTGTGGTGACCGTTGTGAGTAGGATCGCAAAACCCACTGTGGCTCCGGCCAAGGTTATCGCCTGGCCCACGTTTTTTCCTTCTTTTAACTCTTCACGGTACCGGGATGTATAGTGTATTCCATAATCTATACCAAGACCGATTATGAGTACGGGAACAGTGGTCATCATGGGATTCCCCAGATTTACACCCAATAGAACACCTACACCGTAAACCCATATCACCGCCATGATCAGTGAGAGTAGGTTCAAAACGGTATCTGTAATGTTCCTATACATCAAGCCTAAAACCACTATAACGAAGATGAACGCGGCCGGCATCAAGATAGCGATATTCCTGCCTGAGGCTTGGTTGATCTCATCCTGGATCAAAGCGTTACCCAATATGCGCACACTCACTTCATCGTGACTAGACTCACGGGTGAGCCTTTGTATCTCTTTCTCCGACTCTAATGCTCGATCCTCCGGTATATCGCCTCTTACCGCTATAGCCATCAACGATTTACTCGCGGTATGGCTAATCCTGTCGTAATCACTCGATAGTAAAAATCCTAAGATATCTTCTAGAGGGAATATCTCTGATATGAAAGGATCTGCATACAACTCATCGAGCATTTCAGGCTCAAAGGGATCAAATTCTACAGGTATAGGCTCTGGAACAAAGGAAAAGTCGACCTCGAGTGTGCCCCCTCCTATTATTGTCTTCATCTCTTCAGTATTCAGCGTAAATACTTTTTCACTCAACTCCTGCTGGATCTCTGAAAAATCACCCTGATCAGGCCCTATGAACTGTTCGCTTAGATCCACCAATTCGCTGATGAATCTGGTTTGAGCGATCAGTCTTGCCGGAGAGGAAAAACCTTGAGGACTCTCGGGTGTAGTTTCGACCATGTCCATATCAAAATCTGATCCTAGTATCTTTTCTTCGAATTCAAGTTGATACACCAGTGAATCACTACTCAAAACATTGTTTTCCGAGATGAATATCAGAGTGATCTGTTCTCCATCCCGCCCGTATATCTCGTTCACCCTCCGGTTGGCCAATGCAACCTCCGTATCCGGTTGAAAATCATCCTCACCAAAGTTCATCTCCATCTGTGAGGCAAAAAAGGAGAAGATCAGGGTGATGACAACCAAGACCGTGATGAAAGCCCACGGTCTCTTAGACACCATCTTTTCATAACGCCCTATAATATTCATTCTAACACCTTCAATGCATTTACTATATGTCAATCAAATAAATATTTTTCCTACTTTTTCTCACTGGTCTTTAAGACCCTTACATAATATATCGAGCAGGTGTACCATGGATACTATATCCTGTTGATTGTGCCCTATTATCGGTATCAGTGGCCCAGGATTTTTTCTACGTAGAAATAGTTCGTAAAAATGTGGTACCAGTGCACTCGATATGTCAACATCTCTCTCCACCCCAAGTACTTCACCCTCTATGGTGGATAACTTATTGTTGATGAGTTCCCATCGTCCCCGGGACATGTGGAGGAGATCAAAATGTGGCATACTCTTAAATCCATTCATATCGTACCGTTCCATCCTCTCCCTGATGAACCTAGCATCGAAACTTCTGCCGTTAAAACTGACCATTATATCATACGTCGCCGACTGATTCAAGAACTCATGTATCACCGCTTTCTCTTCGGAGGTATCTCTGGCCAAGAATTGCTCAAGCACGAAGTTATCACCATCAAAGTATCCTACACCTATAAGAAAAAGCGGTCGATGCCGTAAACCCATGGTTTCTATGTCGAAGAATAGCAGATCCTCTTTCTCAGCCATCCCTAATAGGGCATTACAAGATGGATGACTGAACTTGTGCCATCGTTCTACGACTGACAAGATAGAAGCGATATCATCATCTTCTATCATCTGGAGTATATCTCTAGCAGGTTCGCACCATCTAGAATCTTCTATTACATCTTTTAAGCTGGTTATACCCTTCTTTCTGAGAGAATCCGCAGTGGCTGGACCGACACCGGGTAGTAGTATAAGATCTGAACAAATGCTATCTATGGTCACTTCCCGATGTGGCAATCGTAGATCGATCTCATATGTTTTAACGATACGATAAAACATACCGATATCGTTAACACACTCTTCTCCCTTTATCACTTCATCCAGTTCTTTACCTTTGTTTTCTCGTATCAGAGTCCACTTTAGCCTTTCGGTGGCGTAAATATCTTCCACGTTTCACCTCATTTTATCCTCGATATAATCGACGAGTTTTTTAGGTTCTGCAACACCTTTCAAGATCAGCCGTTCGTCACCAAACGGACCTACTATTACATCTCCAAACCCCAACAGTCCCCCCATATTGTTCACTTTGAGTGAAACCTCTTCTACTTCTTTCCATGGCAAAAACCCCGATCTTCGATCCAGCAGTACCCATTCTTTAGCATATATCCCCTCGGCGGTGATCACATATTCTGAAAGCGAAGTTTTAATGAACACGACTGCCAAGATGATCACGCCTAATAGGAGTAAGATCGGATAAAAAAGTCCCAAGAATATCCAAAATGATGAGAACAATATCCAAAGTGCACTTGATCGTAGGCTCCTGTTAAGACGCAGTAGTACCTCCTCATCTTGTTTTTTCACATATGGTCCCGAATAACCTTTCTTCATATCCATCACTCTAAGAACTCAGGGGGTATTTCGTCGGCATAATCCTCTTCGAACTCAAGATCGTCGTCTAAATCTTCCTTGTTCTTTTCGTGTATGATAAATATGCCTAGAGCCATACCACCGGTGCTTAATACGACCACTGCCGCAACTATCAGCAACAGGTCGTAACTAGATGGTATCTCACTCAACGTCACATCTCCTATATCATTCTCTTCTCCAGCTATGACCTCTACATCAATCTCTTTATCCTCAAATCCATCTTTGGTGAACTGGACCCTATGGGATCCCGAGTAGGTCTCAAATTTGAACCTCCCTTCGTTATCCGATAGAGATTCCATATCTCCTATACGTATGGTAACACCCGCGATAGGATCACCATCTTTGTCGATCGTCCTTCCGATGATTATTCCACCGTCTTTGGTGGTAAAATTCCAGGACCATGTCTCCATCTCGTTCCCAGCCAGATCACTCCCGTTAACGTACACACGATATTCAGTACCATATTCTAGTCTTTCAGAAATGTTCAATCTTAAAGATACCTCATCGATCCATTCATATGTGAAGTTGTCAACACTGGTGATTGTGATGTTCACCGTCTCAGTATCCATTTTTTCTGAAAAGACCATACCAATATCGGTATCGGTAGTTACTGAATAACCGGTAGGTTCTTGATATATCAATTCAGGGGGAGTCCTATCTATAATAAAACGTATGCTTTCTGTCGCTTCATTACCTGCGTGATCGATAGTTCTCACCCTGACGGTCCTTTCGCCCTCTGTTATATTCGTTAATGTATAAGTTGTATTCTGTCCCACCCCTACCCATTCTTCCCCGTCTAAACGGATCTGGTGGTAGTCTATCCCTGAATTCTCATCCGAGGCATTCCATTTGACCGTGATGTATTCTACGTTGTGATACGAATCCATGCTGGGTTCCATTATTTCAAGACTCGGTGGTGTTCCATCTGGAACCCCTTTGACAACCCGGGTTGAAACACTTTCTCCAACTTCGTTTACCGCGGAAACTCGATAAAAGTAAGGGATATCATTCGTCAAATCGGTATCGATATAAGATGTTTTATTCGTTTCCGTCAGGAGGGTTTGTGATTCGATATGCTCTCCACGGTATAGGTTGAAATGGCTGATCTCCGCACCTCCGTCGTCACTCGGTGTTTCCCATTTCAACTCCAATGACGAGTTTCCAGGATATATCCTGAGATCCATCGGTGGTGTAGATATCACTTCCATCGGTGGTTTCACCAAAGGAAATTGGTCCTTTGCATCGCTTCCACGGATCATATATGGTTGATCAACTATACCGTCTCCGTCTTCATCCGGGCTTGTCCAGTCATTCCAATAATTACCAGTTTCGGACATGCTCCATTGGTTGTTACCCGTGTCATCCCTCCCCTGTATCCTGCTTTCATTGTAGCTCTCTCTTGCCCGATTGTTATATGAAAAAGCGTTGAGATATATGACATTCTCGTGGGAATTTCGCAGTACACCTATCCCCTCTCCGATAGATCTGAATATCCTATTATTTTTTATTAAATTCCTGTCAGACCGATGGATCGTTATCCCGTTTCTAGATAGTGTATTGTTCGATACAATATTATCATGAGATCCTTGATCTATCACTATCCCGTTCTGGGAGTTTCCTCTGAGAACTGTGTTTTCGATCCGATTGAATAAAGATGTGATTATGTTTATACCGTATTGATTATTTTCTAAGGTTGAATCGTATATGCTTATACCCTCTGATCGGTATATCCGTATGCCTTCTGCATGATTTTCTTTCACATGGAACTCCTCTAACTGCACCTCCGTTGAAAAGGCTACTATAACTCCCGCGTTTTTTAGTTCTATATCCCGTACTGTTGCATGACTCACATTCGCAAGTATCAGCTGTCCTGCATCGAAGGAGAGGATATCATTTGAAAAATCTTCGTTGGATAGGTATATTATCTCTCTTCCATCGAGTGTATTATTGACCAGGTGTTGAGAAACGAACGTTTCTCGGTTTCCTTGGAATGTAAACCCTGACCTATCGAAGGTGTTGTATCTAGCGGTGTTGCTAACAGTCCCATCAAAGATTATACCATATGTATTACGTTCAAATTCGTTTTGTTCTATCGTTATGTTGTCCCCTTCTTTTAAGAGTATACCGACACGATTTCTTACGAATGAACTCGAACCTATCGTACCATTGGTTACATTGTACAGTTCCAAACCTGCCCCATAATCCCATGTTGATAGAGTTCTTGAGCCTCCAGAAAAGGTACAGTTGTATATTATAAAGTGTTTAGAGGTGTTGCCGATGAACATCCTCGTCCCAGGTCCTACGTAGTCTAGGACAAGATCGGATATCATTATCGGGGATTCCGAACTCCCATCACCGGACCACCCATATTCTTCAGATGCTTGAATTAGTTCCTCATCACCATCGATCCTGATCGTGGTAGTTGGTTCCTCTCCCCTTACCGATGGATAAAAATAATTTAAACTAAGTAGCGATATCAAGAAAAATATCACAATCATGATATTTGTTACATCTTGGCGAAGATCTCTTTCGTTAGGCATATCTACTACTATTTAAAAAATCCATGGCTTTTATATTTTGTGCTGAGTTAACCAGTTCACTAAGTATTAAATATATCCATCGTTTACCCTACTGATGGTAATAACCTATGAGAATGAAAGCGATTAAAAGTCGGTTCAAAAAGTCATTCATCGGACATAAGCACATCTGGATGATGGTCGTGCCGATCATAGCAATCTCCTTAGTCATCTTTTTACTGGGTTTGAGACTAGAAGGATGGTCAGGGTGGATATTATCGGGTGTAGGTGCATCCCTTATCGTTTCCCTTTCATTAGCTACTCTGGGTTCTACTATGTATGAGAGTCCGTCAGGGGTGTTCTTTGGATTGATAGGAGGTCTATTTATTGGAACCTATTTTGTACTTTATACGGTGGGAACTGAGGCTGCGGTGCTCGCATCATTCATCTCACCGGCATCCGGAGCTGTGGCTGGATACATAATCACTAACAAAGTCCAAAGTATGGACGATGAATCCTATTTCGATGAATAAATTTTTATTTTGCTATCTCCTTGTACCCTTGAAAGTAAATGGCAAGCACCAAAAGATTTGGATCGGAATCACTAGAACCAAAAAAAAGACCTAGGATGATGGCTTTGGGGGTAGGTGGAGCTGGAAGGAACATAATAACGACACTTGTTGAAGATCAAACACTTTCCAACATCAATATGTTCGAAGTGGGGTCTTCCGATAGGTTACCTAAATTACCATTCATAGAGGTATCAAAATATCATATGAGGGATGCTTACGAAACAGCAGCGCCTTTGAGTATGAGACCTTTAAGCCATTCTGAAGAAAAGATAAAACGAAGATTAGAACAGACGGAGATCCTTTATTTGATATCCGGACTCGGAGGAGAGACCGGCAGTTGGTCCGCTCCAATATGTGCTCAGTTAGCTGATGATATGAATTTGTTCATCATCTCTTTGATAGCTATGCCCTTCGAAACAGAGAATGAAAATCGAAGGAAATTTGCTAGAGAAGCGAAAACAGAGGTAAAAAAGTACTCAGACATATTGGGATGTTTCAGTAATAGTAAGCTATTGAAGTTGAATCCTCATCTCCCTATGACCAAAGCCTTCGAGGTCATGAACACGATCATCAGGCTGCCTATACAAGATTTCAACACCGTTCTTACCAAAGAGGATGTACCTTATCTGAAGAAATTCTGTTCTGGTAACGATGTTTTTCATATCGGTGCAGGATACGGTAAGGGTAGAGAGAGAGGCAGGTACGCCGCTAGAGAAGCACTCCGGTCCCCATGGTTAGAAGATATGCATGGATACAGCACCATCCTTACCGTCGTCACCAGTGGAACTGGTTCTGCGGAGATGGAGGCCCAAGATGCTCTTGAAACACTCCGTGATGTGGCGCCGGACGCGGATATAATGTGGGGATTGAGGAAGGATCCAGATATCGGTGACCGTGCTAAAGTGACCATGTTGGCGGGAAAATAAGAAAGAGAAAAGGGTTTTATCGCGTTCGTCGTTTATGATAGTATATCGTTGCGATACTGATACCTAGTCCAGTGAACACAATTCCGGGATAAGGTATCCCGTCTTCTTCCGCAGCGATCTCTATCCACTGAGTACTGAAGTGTTCTATGTGAAAAACATATGCTGCTGCGTGGCCGGCACTAGCATTTGAATTGTCTAGACCTTGATAGTTAACGGCATCGCTTGTAGACATGTCGAGATTTCCCTCAGAATCATCCAGATGCTCATCCGCAAAAGCTCTGTTGATGAGGATCGCTGCTCGATTAGTAGAATTACTGTCTGTGGCCTCTATACGTAGAACACCATCTTCAAAAGATACCGTTACCAGATCGACCCCTCTTGGATCTCCAGCGTTCACGACCAATGCAGCCCAGGGTTCGTATCCCTCTACTTTCAAAAATGTTGCAGAACCGTCTGCTGCTGCGTTTTTAGCGCGATTCCTGAAAGCTTGTGCTCCTTCTACCGGTGGTTCAAAGTCGTTCGGTGGAACTGCAGTCATATCTATCCACTGTGTACTGAAATGCTCTATATGAAATACGTATACCGCTCCGTGTCCAGCACTTTCGTTGGACTTATCTATTCCTTCGTAGTTGACAGCGTCGCTGAATGAAATATCGATATTACCTTCCGATTCGTCAAGATATTCGTCTGCGAATGCCTTGTTTATCAGAATGGAAACGTGGTTGGTTGAGTTACCGTCCGTTGCCTCTATCCGAAGTACCTCCTCCTCGAATGAGATCGTAACTTCATCGACCCCTCTTGGATCTCCAGCGTTCACGACCAATGCGGCCCAAGGTTCGTAACCTTCAACTTCTAAGAATGTCGCAGAACCATGTGCTGCTGCATTTTTGGCGTTGCCGATATATTCTTCTACATCCTCTATGGTGCTCGCTGTAGTGGTTTGTGTTATGGAATACCCCATTACCAACAAGGTGGCGAGGAACAGCACGATGAACGTTTTCTTAAGGTTTGTTTTTTTCATCTTTTTCACCTTGTACTGATTTAGCATATCCTAAATATAAGTAGATTATGGTACAAGCGTGAAACAAAAAAAGGAAAAAAGGTTTTTGTGATCAGCCAAATATGGTGCCTACTCCTGCGGCTGCGTCCTCATCAGCCTTCTTTATGGCTTCGTAAACTTCCTGATCATCTTCCATTGGGTCTATGTCATTTTCAGAGAACAATTCCTTTGCCAGTTCGACACCATCCTCGTTACCCTCTATCAACACATAGGTCATCTCTTTATCGAAGCCTAGGCTATCTCCATCCCTTATACTGGAACTCTGTCTGCTGACGGTTTCGTCAGATATCACCTTCGGGATCACGTCTTTTTTATCTCCAGGAACTTTAAATACGGCGTACATGGTAATCGAATCCATCCAAAAGGTTATATGATAAAAATTTTACTGTTCACTCGTACTATCACCAGCGCAACTCTTTTAATAGCTCCTCACATCGCCACCTCCCATAAAGTAACAGGACGATATAATGAAGTGCGAATATAACGTCGATGATAGAATAGAAGGGAGAAGGATCACGGTAAACTGCCTTGAATGTGATGAGAGTTTTGACCTAAAAGAGTGTTTTTTTCACGTCATAAAGATCATGGGCGACGAATATAACATAGACAACATGGTCTTTTCCGATGATGTTGAAACACAACTGACTGGAAATGTGGTAGATATATTGGGAAGATTGGGGGATCTATGTAAGGATATCGACCGGGTTTCTTCCAAAGTCCCAAAGGGTAAAGAATGTAAAAACTGTGATGTATCACCTAAGAAGATATTTGGTGATATATATGGATCTTTTGCAGACGAGCCGGATAAGGTGTTCGAGGCATACTACACCTCTTATAGATCGTTGAACCAGGGGGAAGGTTGTGAAGAATGTAAAAGACAGAGTGAAGAAGATATGTGTCGCTTCGGAGAAGAACTCGTATCTTTATCAGACGCTGTCTTACGTGATGCATACGGCATAATCGGGTGATCTATTGACAGATACAGAGATCATGAAGAAGGTTCGTCGGATAGATGGTTCCAGGTTTTTCGATGGTGTAGCACGGGTAGCTGAAAAATATAAGGAGCTGCGCCCGAGTTTCTCATACACCTGGGTTAACCTCAGGGTACCTGAAACGTTCAAAAAGGTTGTGGAGTATGACATAAAGCATACACGTGTAGCCCTTTACCGTGATGATGAATCCACAGAGGATTATTATCACATAGAACCGGTGGAATATTCCTTCGATAAAGAGCAGTATCTCCTCCTCAACGAAGTCACATCCAATTTATCCGACCACTATACAAGCACTGCGGATTTTTCGTCAGCCCTGGGCGTCAAGAGGTATATAGAGTCGATAGGTAAGCGTATGATAACCAACACCGCCCAGGACAAGGGTATAGAATTGGGTGCCGATAGAGAAGAACACGATAAGAACCTGGAACTTCTAGTGGAAACTCTGGCAAAGTACACAGCCGGGTATGGTGTCATGGAGACATTATTGGTGGATCCGAACGTTCAAGACATATATATCGACGCACCTTCTGAGGATAACAATGTCTATATCGAATTGGGCGGAGTTCCGGACATCCGAGATCGGTGTCGCACGAACATATTCCTGACAGAAGAAGAAGTTGAGAGTATGCTGGCCAGGTTCAGGTCGGAGAGCGGTAAACCGTTCTCCGAGGCATTCCCCGTTCTTGAAACCGACCTGTATGAGTTCGACACACGTGTTACGGCCATCGGCAAACCACTGAGTCAGGACGGTATCGCCCTGGCGCTTAGGCGAAGGAGCAAAGAGCCATGGACGTTACCCAAATTGATACGGGTGGGTAGTTTGACTCCCCTGGCTGCAGGCTTGCTTTCATTCTTGGTCGACGGTCGGAGTACCATGTTGGTGGCCGGTAGTCGTGGTGCGGGAAAAACATCTCTACTCAGTGCACTCATGATGGAGTTTCCCAGGAGTCAACGTATTCTCACCATCGAGGACACTCGTGAACTCCCTTCCCGACAGATGCAGCAGTTGGGATATAATATACAGAGTTTAACCGTAGGGTCTTTGTTGGAAGACAACGAGATGACCGCCGACGACGCACTCCGTGTATCATTACGTCTGGGTGAATCATCCATCGTGTTGGGAGAGGTCAGGGGAAAGGAGGCCAAGACCCTTTACGAAGCGATGCGTGCCGGTACCGCTGGAAGCGCGGTCATGGGTACGATACATGGTGATTCACCGGAATCGGTTTATGAAAGGGTGGTATTCGACATGGGCATCTCGGAGGAAAGCTTTTCTGCCACTGACGTAGTCTTGATAGCCGGTGTCGTACGACCAGGAGGAACACAGAGAAGGGAAAGACGGCTGACACACGTGTCTGAATACGGTGATGGTCGATTCACCGATCTGATGCTCTACGATGAGGGATTGAACGCCACGGACATACTCAAAAGGAGTTCTGAGCGCGTGGGACACATAGCTCGTTCATGGTCCATGAGTTATGAACAGGCCATCGAGAATATCAATCTGCGAGCGTCCATCCGTGAAAAAATGGTAGAAAAATCAAGAACCAAGGGGATGGAGCTTTTAAGTCCGGCATGGGTTTCAGAGGCCAATGACAGATTTTGGAATCTGGTAGAAGAATATCACTCCACCGGTACACATGAGGACATAGAGAGAGAATGGATGGGATGGTTCGAAAAGAGGACTAAGTATGTCTGATCTTTATCACAAACTATGTCGGGCTGTAAACGATCGATTCGGTACGGAGAGAAAAGACATCATCGAGAAAAGGGAAGACAAACGATCAGATTATCTTAAACGGAGGAGAGAATTAAAGGCTGCAAAGAACCGACTGAACGAATCTATGATAATACATGGTAAAGGTTCCGATGAGTACGGCAGAGCTAAAAAACAACTGACCAAAGCAGAGAAAAGTTTCAGAACCATCGAACGTAGTTATAAAAAAGAAGATTTCAAAAAAACTGCTGAATTCGTAGGTATGGATCTAGAGGAGGAAGAGGTACTACTGTTTGCAGTCTTCGGAGCACTGTTGGGGTTTCTACTGGTGATATTTGGTACATCAATTGTTCATCTGACCGTAGGCCTCGATATGATCGATGTTCTACTCTGGATCATCCCATTGTCATTAGGTGTTCCACTGTGCATATTGATATTCATAGCCAACTACCCAGAGATATTGGCTGAGAGATTGAAAGCTAAAACGATCGGTTCCGCACCAGAGGCGATCAACTATCTGACCATGTCGATGAGGGTCACCCCCTCACTCCATAAAGCCGTCTTGTTTTCTGCGGAGAACGTGGAAGAGCCCATGTCTTCCGGCCTCTCCAGAACGATTTGGCACGTCTATCTAAGGAAGAAAAGCTCCTTGGAGGAGTCTCTGATGCATCTAGCCATCGAGTGGGGGGAGTGGAACGATGATCTCAAACGAGCCCTATATGTCATACGATCCTCTGTCCTTGAGAACACACAAGAGGGCCTGGAGGCGACCTTACAGAGGGCTAACGATATAATCATCACCGGTACAAAACAGAAGATACGAGACTTTGCCAACTCCTTAAGAACACCAACCACCGTTCTCTTTGCTTTGGGTATATTATTGCCCTTGATCATAGGTGCTATGCTACCTATGCTGACCATAGGCGGTTTAGACATGACCAGCATATATCAAGAGACCGCCGCTGAAGGTGGTGGCTTATCACTTACCCACGTGGTACTCCTGATGAATGTGATCATCCCCCTGGGAGCCTTCGCTTATTCATACAAGATACTCATCAATAGACCGGGTACCACCTCGCTACCGGAAACCCGATCCGATGTAAGAGTGCCGTATTGGGTCCCACTTTCCATCACTTTGGTCGGTACCATCGTCATCTATCTACTGAGAGCCCAGCTAGATATGTTCATGCCCTTCGCATGGATATGGGCTCCTGTGGTAGGTGTTTCATACTATCTGTTAAAAGATCCTTGGGACGCCAAAAAGAAGCGAAAAGAAATACTCGAACTTGAAACAGAATTTCCTGATGCCTTATTCCAGTTAGGGAGCAGGATGGCAGAAGGTAAGTCCTTGGAGAAAGCCATAGAGGAGACGAGTCAGAGTATGAAGGGTTCTCGAGTGGGAGATCTTTTCAAAAAGATATCCAACATGATGATGCTGCAGAGGATGCCATTGGAAATGGTGTTATTTGGGCGAGATGGACTGTTGGATCACTATCCGTCCCGGATGGTTAAAGCAAGTATGAAATCAGTGATATCTGCATCCAAGAAGAGTCCCCAGGATGCAGGTATGATCATCCTACAGAATGCGGAATACCTTAAGGATATGCAGGAGATGGAAAGCAATATCAGATCGGAACTTTCTCAATCCGTAGAGATGATGGAGGCGACTTCCATGTTCTTCGCCCCGGTTGTTATGGGGATAATCGTGGCCCTTTACTCCATGCTGCACGGTGTCTTCATGGATATATCCGGCCAGAGCACCATCGCTCCCGACCACTTCACCATGGTCGTCGTGGGTTATCTACTCACCATGAGTGCGGTGATCACCTACTTCACCGTCGGTATAAAATATCAATCCGATCCGGTAGAATTCAAGTTCAAATTGGGAACTGTCCTACTAGTATGTACCGCAGTACTGTCCGGAGTCGCTATAATGGGTCGGATGTTCCTTGTATGGTGAATCACTTCAGCCCTTTGACATAGTCCTTTCCTTTCTTCAGAGCCTCCATGTTGAGGTCGATGAAGCGCTTCGGCACACTATCCTTGACGGACTCTTCAAGAGCTTCATACGGCACCAGGTCCGCGGCTTCGTTGAAGGCACCGATCATCACGATGTTCGCCACGATCTTGTTACCCAGTTTCTCTGCTAGCTTGGTGGCCGGGACCTCGAAAGCTCCATCGTAATCGGCATACGGAACAAGGTTAGGATCCAGAACGACTATCGCATCTTCGGTGAGATCGAAGTTGTATTTGTCGAAGGCGGCCTGGGACATGACCATCATGTACTCCGTTTGAGGGAGTCCAAAGTATCCTATCTCTTCGTCAGAGATTATGACTTCGGAACGTGCGGCGCCTCCACGTGCTTCCGGCCCATAGGACTGTGTCTGTACCGAGTGGTAATCGTGGAACACACTAGCCGCTTTACCGAGGATATAACCAGCGGTCATGATCCCCTGTCCACCGCTGCCACACAACCTGATATTTTTTCTCATTTGAACTCCTCCAGAAGGTCACGGTATCTTTCTTCCAATGGTTTTCTAGTAGAACGTTTGAACACACCTATCTTGATCTTGTCATCGAGTTCCTCTTTCTCTTCTTCCGTACCGAACCTATCTATCTTATCATACTCTTCTATGAGGATGGTTTTATCTTCGTAGAAGGCCCAGAGATCCTCTATCTTTCTGAAGCGGTTACGTCTACCGTAGGCGGTTGTACAGGGTGACATCATCTCTATGAAACTCAATCCTTTGTTTCGAATACCCTCCCTTATGGAATTGATGGGCTGATGTGGTCTGAAAACCGGCCATCGAGCTACGTATGTTGCTCCAGCCGCCTTTGCCATCTCACACATATCGAAGGGTGGTTCGATATTTCCGTAGGGTGCGGTAGTCCCTATATGCCCCTCTGGTGTTGTTGGTGCTACCTGCCCTCCGGTCATCCCGTATATGTAGTTGTTCACAGCTATGACCGTTATGTCTAGATTCCTTCGCAGCGCGTGTATGAAGTGGTTTCCACCTATACCGATACAATCTCCGTCGCCAGTGAAAACTATCACGTTCAGGTCGGGATTTGCCATCTTCACACCCGTTGCAAATGCCAGCGCCCTTCCATGAGTGGTGTGCAGGGCATCGGCGTTTATGTATCCCGGTATACGTGAAGAACATCCTATCCCGGATAGAAATACTGTTTTATCAAGATCGAGTCCTTCTTTTTCAACAGCCCATAAAACATAATCCAGGACGTTACCGAGTCCGCATCCATTACAGAATATGTGCGGCATCATCTCCTCTCTTAGGTATTTATCCTGTAGTTGTTTTCCGTCTATAACATCGACTTCGTTTTTATCGGCCATGATCATACCTCCTCGAGTATCTCTTTCGGTGAAATTATCTCTCCGCCTATCTTGCTCACCAACTTCACTTCACAGTCGGCATACTCTTTCACCCTGTGATATACGTGCCCGGTGTTCATCTCCGGCACCACGATCTTATCGACTTTTTGAGAAAGTTCGTTGATCTTCTTCTTCGGGAAAGGCCAGATGGTCTTCAGTCTAAAGTAACCGACCTTCTTCCCCTGATCCCGAGCTATCTTCAGTGCTCCCAGTGCACTCCTGCTTGCTATACCGTAGGATACCAGTGCTATCTCTGCGTCGTCCATCATCCTTTCTTCGATATCAGTCAGTTTTTCCCTGTCATCGGTTATCTTCTCTATCTGCCTTCGTATCAACTTGTCGTGGTCCTGCTGATCGTCGGTTGCCGGGAAACCGAACTCGTTGTGCGTCAATCCCGTTACATACGTTCTATAACCGGTACCAAATGGAGCGAACTCAGGCACCTTCTCTTTACCATATTTCCCCTTTCCGAAGGGGACGTATTCTTCCGGCGGTACCTTGGGTGTTTTTCTATATACTAGATCGACTTCATCCGGGATGGTGATCATCTCTCTCATGTGTCCCAGGTCTGCGCTTATCATCAAAAAGACCGGAGATCTGTACTCTTCCGCCAGATTGAAGGCTTTTATGGTGAATTCCAAGGTTTCCTGTATGGTGTTGGGTGAAAGTGTGATCGATTGATAATCTCCGTGAGAACCGTATCTTGCCTGCATCATGTCTCCTTCGGCTCCCAGAGTGGGTTGACCTGTGGATGGTCCGGATCTCTGAACGTTGACCACAACAGCCGGTGTCTCAGACATGTAGGCAAAACCTATGTTCTCCTGCATGAGTGAGAACCCAGGTCCGCTGGTTGCGGTCATCACCTTGGCTCCCGTCCAGGAGGCTCCTATGATAGAAGCCATACTGGCTATCTCGTCTTCCATCTGGATATTCACGCCTCCGACCTTAGGCATAAGGCTGGCGATCATCTCAGCTATCTCGGAAGCCGGTGTTATTGGGTAGCCGCCGTAAAAATCACAGCCCGCCAAGAGTGCGCCGTAGCAAACGGCGGTATCTCCGTGCACGAACTGTTTTTTCGGACCTAACACTTCTTTCACTTTTTCAAGGTCAGTGGTCATTTTATCATCCCAGAACATTTTTTAGTTCTCTTCATCTTGGGTAGTCTATCATCCTCTACAACCACTATGGCGAAGTCGGGACAGATCAGCTCACACAATCTGCATCCGTTGCATCTATCCTCGACTTCCACCGGGGGATGCACTCCTTTTTTATTCAACTCTTCGCTCTCGACGAGCGCATCACGAGGGCAGTACAGTATGCATAGGTTGCATCCCTTACAGTAGTCTTCGTTAACTTCTATCATTTGGGTCCTCCTACAGTGTCACCTGAACGTCCAGGTGCCTTTCTAATACTCTCTTACCTCTGTATTCAGGTAGTAACATTGGAGACGGGTTCTTCCTTTCGATCCCGGCATCTTTGAGCTCTTTGTTGTACTTGGAGAGGTGATCTAGGGTCAATTTAGACGGCTTCTGTGATCTCCTGGCGTGCTTCGCCGCGGTGATCCCCGCTCTTCTACCGAATACGTTGAAATCCAGTAGAGAATTACCCATCAACCTGTTCTTCCCGTGTACACCGCCTGAAACTTCTCCTGCGGCGAATAACCCATCTACGGGCGTGGAAGAATCGGCGTTGATCACAAGACCTCCGTTCTGGTAGTGCAGCGTCGGGAAAACGAGTATGGGATCCTTGGTCATATCTATGTTGAACCTTTCGTACTGCCGTACCATGGCGGGTAATCTTTTGGCCACGGTACCTTCGCCCTCCTTGAAGTCTATGAGTGGACTATCCAGCCATACTCCTCTCATCCCCGTAGGTGTGGTTATACCCTTCTCTTTACCATAACATTCCCGGATGATGGCGGCGGCCTCGACATCCCTTGGTTCCAAGGGGTTAACGAACAGCTCACCGTCTGCGTTCACCGGTTGTCCTCCAAGGCTTCGTACCTTTTCGGTCACCAACAGTCCTATGACCTGATCAGGGAAGGCCGCTCCGGTAGGATGGTATTGTACGCTGTCCATGTCTCTCAATGGTATGCCCACTCTGTAGCCCATGATCAGACCGTCGGCCGTTGCGCCGTAATGGTTCGATGTCGGGTAAGATTGAACGTGTAATCTTCCGAAACCACCGGTGGCCATGATCGTGGACTTTGCACGGACCACGTAGTACTCGTTAGTTTCTAAGTTCATGAGTAGAGCACCGCCCACGTTCCCCTTCTCATCCGTGAGCAGCTCAACCGCCGGTGCGAATTCGAGCACAGGAACACCTTTGTTACGGGATTCGTCCATCAACACACGCATCAGTTCCATACCGGTGTAATCCCCTGCAGAATGAAGTCTGTAACGTGAAGTACCTCCTCCGGGTAGCTCTACGAACTCTCCGTTTTCATCCCTATCGTACATTATCCCCAGTTTCTCATGCCATTTGATTATCTCCGGTGCATCCCTTGTCAATGCTTTCAATAGATCCGGTTGGTTGGTGTAGTGTCCTCCTCCGATAGCGTCCAGATAGTGGGTGACCGGTGAATCGACCTCTTTATCCGCCGCCTGTATACCTCCCTGTGCCATCATACTGTTGGAATCTCCGTGGCGCAGCTTTGTGGCGATCAGTATATCTTTGGGGTCGATACCTTCTTTTATCGCCCACAGAGCGGCTACCGTCCCTGCACCACCGCCACCGACTATCAATATCTCTACATCGTAATCCACTTGTGAGAGATCTATCTCAGAAGGATCTATGATGCTGGGCGATTCCAGCAGTTCTGCCAGTTCGATCGGCGCCAGTTCTCCTTTGCTGGGCCCCACCTTTAGCTCGTGTTTTCCCTCCTTTCTGTAATCTGGGTGGAAATTATCTAAAGTCTCCTGAGATTCTTCAGGCTTCATACGTTCAAAATCGATACTCGCGCGCTTTTCCCTGGTCGCTTCAACCTTCTCTATAGACTTCCTCATATACTCTGGATAACCGTCACTCATCTTTAGCCCTCCTTCTGGAATTTTCGTTCATCGTACACTTTCTTCAACTCCTCTTCGGACATATCGCATAGTTTTTCCAGCTCTTCGTCGTACTTGCCTTCTTTTAGCTCCTGCACCATCTTTTCAAGTTCTGAACTCTTAGGATCGATGTATCGACCTTTTATCCTACGGGCCAACTGTGCAAGATGATAGTGTTTTATATCCGCAGGACAGCGTATGGAACACAATCCACATTGGATACAGTCGAAGGAAAGTTTTGCCGCTCTGTCTATATCGCCTCTCAGGGAGGCCTGGACATAATCCATTACCTTTATGTCTTGGGGACAGGATTTTGTGCATGTATTACACGAAACACACCGGGCTATCTCGGGATAGTGTTCCAACATGACGTTGTCGTTCTCTTCTATGTTCAACTCGTCGATCTCGAACTCCGCACGTACCGCAGGAACGAAGGGGAGCTGTACCAAGAACATCCCATCTTCAGCAGCGGTCTGGCAGGCAAGATCCATCATCAATTTGTAATCACCTTCCTTCCTAAACACGGTAGAACATGCGCCGCAGAAGCCTCCTCTGCATCCACAGCTTCTCACATACTTGTATCCAGCGTATTCCAGGGCGGTCATGATGGTCAGCCCCTCGGGAACTTTATATCGCCTTCCCATCACGTATATCTCTATCATTTTTTTATCTTCCTCTTCAGCCATTCATATCACTCCAGGATATCCTTTTCTTTGAATTTTTTGATCGGGTCTATCTTATGCTTTTTCATCCCTACCGAGATGCCGAAAGCTAAAGCCAACAGCTCGGTAAGATAAAGAACGGGTACCTCGAACTCCGTCGTTTTTTGATGATATTCAAGGTTGAACTGACAAAGGGGGCAGGAAAGTACTATGACGTCAGCACCGTCTTCCACGGCACGTCCCACTATCTCCTTCACCCTTTTCTCCACTATATCACTCCTGTTAACGGTGTGGTAAGAACCGCAGCACTCCGTCCTCTTTGGGTTATCGATGACTTCGGCACCTGTCAGTTCCAGGAGTTCCTCCATGACGGAGGGGTCCTCAGTGTCGTCTATTGCCGCTTTTTCCGGTCTCAATAACATACAGCCGTAATAGGGCGTCACTCGCAGTGAACTGAGTGGGTTAACTATCTTCTTCCTTATGTCATCTTTCATGTCTTGTAAGATCTGGAATAGGTGGTATATCTCGACCTCCGCCAGGTAATCCGGATCCTCGTCCTGAAATTCATTCATGGTTTCAAGATCATCAGGATTTTCCCGGACCCTCTCGTTGGCCTGTTTCAATACGTTGTAACACATATCGCAGAGGGTGACCAATTCCTTCTCTCCCTGTTCCTGTGCACAGCACATAGTACGTATGGGTGCCAGTTGATGCATGAGGTCGTCGGTGGTAAGCGATTGTACGGCACCGCAGCAGTACCAATCGTCCATCTCAACCAGGGGTTTACCCAGGGCTTCCATGACCGCCATGGCACTTTCCTCGTAATCGCTGGCCTTTGTTTTTAAAGTGCATCCAGGATAATAAAGGTAGCCTTCCATCTAGATCACCCCGTCTCCTTCCTGAAACAGCCTACGATCGCAAGCTGCGGTAGTTCT
>PUPH01000126.1 GCA_003553085.1 Thermoplasmata archaeon | reverse complement strand
GCCGCAGTTCCGAACCGCCGGAGCATCAAACGCCAACCCCATCCACTGCGCATCGGGTGGGCTAGAAAATCTTAGCGTCGGGTGGGTCAGTTCTGGTTAGCGGCGAGGTCACGAGTCAACGCCCAGTCATCCGATAGCGCCGTGGCGGCTTCGCTGAAGGCGACCCCGTGCTTTTCGAGGTTGGCTCTGGCCTTGGCTGGACTCCACTCGACCTGCATCCCAGCATTGTACATATGGGTGTGCATACATCAAGCCCTGCCACTTCAAGCTATTGCGGGGGCGCGCCTAGCGGGTGTTCCGGAATTCCTTCTCTGGGTGGGTGTTCTGGAATCCGCGTCACCGCCCGCTGCCGGGGATCCGTTTTGCAACCACAAGCGGTTGCAAAACCGTGGGCATCGATTTCATACTGGGCGTGTCAGGGAGGACACGGGCGAGGCCATGGAATGAGCCAACGGGACAAACTCATCCGGCGATTCCGGAATCGGCCGAGCGATTTCACGTGGCAGGAGCTCGTGCGCTTGCTGGAGTCACTCGGTTACAGCGAAGTGGCCACAAGGAGCACGCCGGGTTCCCGCTGCCGGTTCGTCCACGCGAATGGAGCGATCATCCTGCTGCACCGGCCGCATCCTGGAAACGTCGTGAAGAGGTATGTGCTTGATGCCGTGCGGCGCAGCCTGATCGAGGAGGGCCTGCTATGACCACGCTGCTGGAGTACCGCGGGTATTTCGGTTCCGTCGAATACAGCGACGAGGACGAGGTCTTCCACGGCCGCCTGGAGTTCATCCGCGACCTGGTCACCTACGAAGGCAGGGACGCCCTCAGCCTGAAACAGGCCTTCCACGAGGCCGTGGACGACTACCTCGCGCTCTGCGCCGGACAGGGCCGCGCACCGGACACGCCGCTGAAGGGCAGCTTCAACGTGCGCCCGGGACCGGAACTGCACCGGCGCGCGATGCTCTTCGCGCGACGCAGCGGTGTGAACCTCAACACCGTGGTCAGCGATGCGCTGAAAGCCTATCTCGACGACCAAGACCCGGTTGCCTGATGCGCGATCGCGAAGGAGTGACCGCGCTCTGAGTCGTGAACAAGCAAGGCGGGCACGCCGGCCATGAACTGCGTGGTCATCACCACCAGGGTCGGCCACCGCAGCTGTGCTTCTGGGACGGGAGCCCGGTCGGCGCGGCTGGCACGTGGTGACGGTTTTTGTCAACTCAGTGACTTGCGGTGTCGGGGTTTTGCCGGTGTGTGGCCGGAAAGTGGCGGAAATGCAGCGGTTTTCGGGTTGGCACGGAGCGTGCTTCCTAGTCGATCGAGGGGATGTCCCTCTAGATCAAAACTCCAACAAGGGAGAGTGACGATGAAACAGAACTACAGGGCCCAGCAGGGCTTTACGTTGATCGAACTCATGATCGTTGTGGCGATCATTGGGATTTTGGCGGCGATTGCGTTGCCGGCGTATAACACCTACATCCAGCGTGCCGATGGGGGCGCTGCCCTTCAACAAGCGGCGGGATCGAAGACTTGTGTAGGCGAGTTTGCTATGTCTAACGGCGAGCTGGTTGGTGCTGGAGCTGAATGCGATGAATTCTCTGGCGATCGCACGACGGTAACTGATACCACAATTGTTTCTGATGGACCCCGTGACTTGGTTGAAGTCACCCTTACTGCAACCCTGGAAGATTCGGGTGAGGTTACGTGGGAATGCACGCACAACTCCGACGCTACCATTCGTGGATGCGGAGACATCTAAGAAACGCTAGCACACCCACTTTATCCTGAACTTGGCCCCGGCTTTGCCGGGGCTATTTTAGTGCGACAAACTACGGGACAATTATCAGAACTACGGGACAGCCACTTTGCCTCAACCGCTGCCGCCACGGCGCTAACCTCCACAGCAAACCAACGAAACTACGGGAAAACCAACAAACTACGGGAAAAGCGAACTCCGGGACACCCACCTTGTGCGACACGAAGTCGCACGACCATTTATCAACGCAGTAACTGCGGGACAGCCACTTTGCTTGAACCGCAGCCGCCACGGCGCTAACCTCCACAGCATCACGACTCCATGGAAGCAGGTCCCAAAGCAAACTACGGGACAGCCACTTTGGACTGCTTGCGGGACAGCCACTTTGCTTGAACCGCAGCCGTCACCGGCAAACTCCGGGACAGCCACTTTGCTTGCCCCGGTCAGGTATCAACGTCCTCGTAGATGCTGTCGAGCGCGAGGTCCTTCTCGAGGCAGTCGAGCCGGAGGCTGCCCTCGGTGTGGGTTTCGTGCACCCAGTCGGCTTCCGTGCGGCGGTACAGTTCCACCTGGCGGCGGTCCTGTGCGACCAGCAGGTACTCGCGCAGGCTGGGCAGAACGGTGTATGCAAGGAGCTTCTCGCGCCGATCGATGCGCTCGGTGCCCTCGGAGAGCACCTCGACGATCAGGCAGGGGTGCTTCAGGTAGTAGTCCTCCAGATCGTCCGCATCGCAGGTGAGGACGAGGTCGGGGTAGTAGAAG
>PUPH01000008.1 GCA_003553085.1 Thermoplasmata archaeon | reverse complement strand
TCCACTTCCTGGATCGGCCTTATCTTCTCTATCTTCTTTTCTTCCCGCTCCATCTCACATACATCGCATACGCTCTTCTGTGAAATGAGGTCGTATTTCCCCACTTCTTCTCCGCTGAGCAGGGCGGTGAATGCCTCTTCGAGCTGAACGGGTAGGGGTGGACATCCTGGAAGATAGTGATCGACTTCTATGACTTGGTCAAGTGGAACGACATGATGTGTCAAAGGTGGCAGTCCAAGTTCTCCTCCATCAACTCGTGTACAGGTCTGGGGCATGGGTCCTGCATCGGTGGATTCGGTGTTGTAACCTGTTTCAAGTAGTTCTTCTCTTGTGCATAGATTGCCCAGGCCGAACAACCCGCCTAGGCTGGAACAGGAACCGTATGCCACCACTTTCTTCGATTTCTTCCTTAAGAGTTCAACGATCTCACGGTTCTCATCGGATCTTATGGAGCCGTTGATGAACACTATATCTATGGAATCGTCATCCATGGCCTCGACATCTTCATATTTTGGATCCATGGCGCAGGGCCAGAACACGATATCCGCCTTCTCGATGACATCCAGTATCATCTCGTCTATATCAAGGACGCTGACCTCACAGCCTCCACAAGCCGCGCACCAGTAAAATGCGATCTTCTTCTTTTCCATCTTACTCATCCTCCTCTTTTAGATCCAGTGGACCCAACTCCTTGACGTGTTCCGTCATCTCCCTCATCACCCTTGCGAATTTACCACCCTCCGCCGACGAGATCCAATCCATCCTCAACCTGCTGGGGTCTATACCGAAGTCCTCCATAATCTTGTGCATGACTTCTATCTTCCTCGTGGTCTTGTAGTTGCCGTCTATGTAGTGACAATCTCCGGGATGACATCCGGTGACCAGCACTCCGTCGGCACCCTGCATGAAAGACTCCATTATATGCTCTGGAGATACACGTGAAGAACACATCACTTTGATACTAAGGACGTTGGCCGGATACTGTTCTCTGTTCACTCCCGCCAGATCTCCACCTGCATAGCTGCACCAGTTGCATAAGAACGCGATGATCTTGGGTTCAAAGGCCATATCAGATCACCTCCTCGTCTTCCATCAGAGCGGCTTCTATCATGGCCATTATGGTATCCGTTTCGAATCCCTTCTGATCGATGGCTCCGGTGGGACATACACTGGCACAAGAACCGCAGCCCTTGCAGAGCACGTCGGTTATCTTAGCGACTTCATCGACTGGATCGTGCTCGATAGCCGAGTATGGGCATACTGAGATACACATCTTACAGCCGCTGCATATGTCTTCGTCTATCACCGATATTATCCCTTCACTTTTGGTGTACCCCCTCATCATTGGTATCAACGCTTTAGATGCCGCACCGTCGGCCTGTGCCAGGGTATCGGAAACGTTCTTCGGATAATGTGCTCCTCCTGCGAGATAGACACCCTCTGAAGGGAACTCCAGTGGCCGCAACTTCGCATGGGCTTCCATGTAAAATCCAGCCGGGTCAGATGATACTTTCAGCATCTTCTTCAGCCTTGCCACGCTGGGATCCCCTTCCAGCTGCATGGCGAGGACCAGGTAATCCGCATCTATCTCAAGGTCCTCGTCAAGAAGATTGTCGTGAACGGTGACTGTCATCTCCTCCCCTAGTTTCACTTCGGGTTTATCCTCTGTGGAATATCTCAGGAAGATGACTCCATCCTCACCTTCAACATCCATATAGTACTCCTCTTCGTTCTTACCGAAGACCCTCATGTCCTTGTATAGGATGTAAACGTTGGAATCAGGATATCTTTCCTTCACTTCCTTTGCGTTCTTGATGGAATTACCGCATCCTACACGACAGCACCACGGTCGTTCTTCTTCCAGTGCACCAACACAGTTGATGAATACAACGTTCTCCGGTTTCTCTATCTTACCTTCCATGAGAGCGCTGTCGAATTCCAATTGAGTCATCACCCTGTCGTCTTCCGCATACTCATAGAAGCTGGATGGATCTATCTCGTTGAATCCGGTGGCCAATACGATAGTATCGACTTCGATCTCCTCTCCATCGATATGTACCTTGTAATTACCGATATATCCGTCTATGTCCTCGATCTCAGCCGAAGTGATCACACGGATATTTTTTTCGTCGTTTATATCATGGATCAGTTCCCATGCAAATTCCTTAGCATCGATATCCGATGGGAATAAGGTGTTCAGTCGGTTCAACTTTCCTCCCAACTCAGCTTCCTTTTCCACCAGGACCACCCGGTTATCGGATCCGGCAAGGCTCAGTGCGGCCTTCATTCCAGCCGGACCACCTCCTATAACCAGCGTCCTGTTACCCACATCTATCTCTTCCTCGGTCAGGGCTGAAAGGCGCCTGGCTTTTGCAACGGCCATCCGAGTCAATGCCTTTGCCTTTTTGGTGGCCAGTTCTTCGTCGTCGCTGTGGACCCAGCTGCAGTGATTGCGTATGTTCGCCATCTCGAAAAGATACCTGTTCAACCCGGCTTCTTCCAGTGTATCCATGAACAGTTCCGCATGTG
>PUPH01000127.1 GCA_003553085.1 Thermoplasmata archaeon | reverse complement strand
GTCCAGAGTCGATGAGCTATAACGAAGGTGGTCCGATCCTTTATCACATCTTTCATCGCCTCCTGCATCCTGTCTTCAGTTTCGACATCAACACTGGAGGTCGGTTCGTCGAGTATGAGCAGTCCTGGATCGGTCAGTAAGACACGTGCCATGGCGAGCCTTTGCCTCTGTCCTCCGGATATGTCAACACCCCTTTCCCCGATAGGTGTTTCATACCCTAAAGGTAATGATTCGATGAAATCGTGGATCTGCGCGATCTTAGCACATTTGATGATCTCTTCCATAGATGCATCCTCTCTTCCGTAGGAAATGTTCTCTCTGATAGAAGCACCGAATAGGAAAGTATGCTGGAGTACTATGCCCACTTGTTTTCTAAGGCTGTCGACTGTCACGTTTTTTATGTCATGTTCATCGATCAGTATAGACCCTTCATCTGGGTCGTAAAATCTAGGTAAAAGATGTAACAGGGTACTTTTTCCAGAGCCTGTGGGACCGACTACAGCCACCGTCTCACCGGGCTCAACCTTTATGTCTATATCTTTTAACACCTTTTTACCACCCTTGTATGAAAAACTCACACCCCGGTATTCTACATATCCCTTCACAGGTGGTAATTCATGAGCATTTGTAGCATCCTTCACATCCGGGTTCATATCCATGACGTCGAATATCCTTTCCGAGGCGGCGGCAGATTGACTGCTAAGGTTGATCATCATCCCAGTCTGTCTCACGGGACGGGTCAGCATCGCGATATAACTGATAAAACCCGCCAACATCCCTAACGATATCGTTCCTTGGATGACCAATCTCCCCCCATACCACACCACCAAAGCGGTGCTCAGACCGATCAAAAAGTGAACGTAGGGCATCCAAAGTGCGGATACTTTGGCGGCTTCTATGTTGATCTCGACGTAATCCCGATTCTGCTTGTTGAACCTTTCCTTCTGCTGTTCTTCCCTCCCGAAGAGCTTGATCACCTCGATACCGACGAAGTTCTCCTGGACCATCTCGGTCAACTTGGCAAATCTCTTCCTCACTTTTCGGAACATGGGTCTGACCCTGGAAGAGTACATATACATGCCGAATACCATGAGTGGGAGTAGTATGACGTACAGGAGACCCAAACGGTAGTCCCAATACATCATTATGATCAGTATGCCTACTATGGTCAATATGTTCTCGGTGACGAAGGAACTGACTCTCCCTAAAAAGTTTCGAAGAGTATCAGTATCCGTTGTTATCCTAGCCATCAGGTCTCCGGTCCTGGCTTCGTCGTAGAAAGAGAAAGACAATCTATTCAGATGTTCATACAAATCGACCCTGATATCGTGGATTATACTCTGAGCTATCAATTCAGATGAATAGCTTTTCACGAAGTCGAAAAGCCCTTTCAACAGAGCGGTAGCTACCATGGCCACTGCGATGATCCATAGACTATCGATGTCGCCAGGGATTATCATGTTGTCGATACCATACCTTATCAACCAGGGAGGGATCAGTCCCAACATCGTAGATATGATCACTGCGATCATCACACCAGCTATCTTCAACCGATGTTTTTTTGCGTATCTTGCCAACCTCAAAAGATTGGGCAGCATGGGCGCTTGGGGCGGCTTTTCCATTCCTTTTCCGGGACATTTTTTCATGGTAAAGACCGTTATATTACAGTATTTTACTAGAATATTATAGTGTTATTTCAACATTTGGGTCTTCTAGACAAAATATATTTTCCCGTGAAAAAAAGTGACCGCTGTGATTCGTTATGAAGGTATATGCAGAGTGATCATCCATCTATAACAAACAAAAAATCGCGATTTCTTCAACCTATTACCAACAAATTTCACAAATAACGTCGAGTCATACCTTATGAAATAGTAAAGAGTAGTCGCCAACAGTCTCAGGGAATACATCAGAAGGAGCACCGGGCTGATAAATCCGAAGGTGAACTATTGGAAGGATAGATACGAGGTCGATTTTGTGGTGAAGGTTGGAGCGGAAACCGTACCCGTGGAGGTGAAGTATAAAGAAGACGTAAAGGACTCTGATCTGAAAGGGATAGTCTAACTTATGAAAGAAATGGATGTAAAGAGAGAGATGGTTATAACTAAGGGATGTTACGAGGAAAGAAATATACAGAGATGCCTACTGGATCTCATCCCCGCGACCGCGTTCCTGAACTCCTTGAAAGATCAGTGCACGATGTCCCCCTGTAGATCGTCCAGTGCAGATTTAAATAACCGCAGGGATGTTGGATACCCTCTAACATATTTCTATCCATCTCTGTCATGCATCAGTCAAAGGACCTCCTCAAGATCCCCCATATCGATAAGCACGAGGGATACGTCTTCTCTATCAGTCAGTTCGTCGGTAAAACCGGCTTTGGAGAAGAGGATATATCTTTCTTCTCTGTTACCGACCCTCCACCTTACTTTTCCTGCCTTGTCTTTTAACCTCTCAAATATATCGGTACCGACCCTTTGATGACTCCACTTGCATTCTCCCAGATATATCAGACTCTCCCTCTCGTTCAAT
>PUPH01000125.1 GCA_003553085.1 Thermoplasmata archaeon | reverse complement strand
TAGTACCCAACCTTCCAGAATCCGCCACCCCAGAAATACGACTCCCGAATCTCGGGATACCGCTCCAGCAAGTGCTTACCCGAGTACGACTTGAACTGCCGGGCGAGGTCGGCTGGACTGTGTTTTGGGTCGCACTGGACGAACAGGTGTACGTGGTCGTCTGCAATCTCCAACGCCAGAATTTTGTGCCCGAAGTGGTCGGAAGTCTCATCAAACAACTTTCGTACATCGTCTTCAACCACGTTAAGAACCGGGTGTCGGTACTTGGGACACCAGACAAAATGATACTTACAGGAACTAACCGAATGTGCATGACTTCGGTACTCCTCCATCCCTAATCCCTACTTTTATGACAATTTGGAACGATTATCAAAGCATGGGTGAAGAAGCCACGAAGACGATCCAGACGCGCCTCCACATAGCGTCTGGTGAACGATCGTGGCTTCACGACGCCCGCCTCGCCTCACGCGAGATCTTCAACCAAACCATCCGCCTCAAACAGCAAGGGTACACTCGCACCGAGATACAGAAGCAGGTTGACCGCGACGACTTCTTGCGGAACAACAAGTGCGCGGTCGTCGGCAAAGCCCTCCAAACGTGGGACTCCTACCAGTCACTCCTTGACTGGTGGCGCGAACAAGCCGACCCTGATGGGGGCAAGCCGACGCCGCCGAGTACGGACAGATTTGGTGCGTACCCGCTCGTGATGGCGCACACGGAAGGCTACCGCCTCACCGTGGACAACGATACGAACCGTGTCCAAGTCCGCATCAGTCCGAAACCCTATAAGAAGGTGAAGGGTCATCTGCGCGGCGAGCCGGACGCGATGGACGAACTTCGAGATGCCCTCACGTCGGATGAGTTGGATGTAGGGCAGGCCGAACTCCTGTGCCGCGATGGCGTGTACTACCTACACGTCACGGTCACACGCGAGTTCGACGTGCCCGAACCCGACACCGCCGATACTGTGATCGGCGTGGACATCAACGAGCGCAACGTCGCACTCACCGCCCTTGACCGCGAGACGATGCAGACGAAAGGTACACTCGTCCTCGATTACGGACGAGTCAAGCAGGAACGCCAACGCTACCACACTATCACCACTCGCTGTCAAGAACACGGCAAAACGAGCATCCACCACAGACTCGGTGACAAGGAGGAGCGGTTCACCGAGTGGGTGTTGCATCGGCTTTCCCGTGCAGTCGTAGAGTTCGCAGAGCAGTTCTCGAACCCGGTCATCGTGTTCGAGGATATGAGCGGTATCCGCGACAAAATCAAGTACGGGTCGTATATGAACCGTCGGTTGCACAAATTGCCGTTCCACAAGTTCGAGAAGCAGGTGTCGTACAAGGCGACGTGGCGAGAAATTCCCACTGACACGGTGGACGCCTATTACAACTCGAAGACGTGCTCGTGTTGTGGTGAGCGTGGGTATCGGCAGGGGCACCGGTTCCGCTGTCCGAACGACGAGTGTGGCGTGGTGCAAGACCACGCTGACCGGAATGCATCGGTGAACATCGCGTGGCGTGAGAAGGCGAAACTCGATGGGAACACAACGAATTACCGGACTCACAAAACCCAGCCACAGGTTCGGTTGGTGCGTCTGTCCGGGTCGGGGCGTGTAAGCCGCCCAACCTCATCCCGCTCGCTTGCCGAGCAGGGAGTGCTAGCACACAGCTGAGGGAACTACAAAAGCCTCGGGCCACCGTGCCCGAGGTTGTTTACCCCAACAGCGAGCAGTGTTGCTGCACCGTTTGCGGCTGGAGAATCGGCCTGTGGAACTACCACTTCCACGTCCAGAACGTTGGCTAGCATCTCACACCAGAACGCCGAGCGAGCACCACCTCCGGTAAGATATACACGGTCGGGTGCTACCGGCAACTGCTCGAGACAATCACGGACTGCGAGACTGAGCCCCTCGTAGACGCTTCGAACGAGGTGTGGCTGTGTATGGTCCGGCACCATACCAACGAATTCCGCGCGTGCATTGGGGTCGGTAAACGGTGCTCGCTCACCGGTCGAACTCAAATATGGTAGATAGACGAGTCCATCACATCCAGGTGGAATCGATTCGGCTTCTGATTCGAGAGTCGAATACTCGACGTCCTCACAGAGTTCTGTTCTCACCCACTCGATACTCTGGGTGCCGGCGTTCGATCCGACTGCTGTTGTCCAGCGACCGTCGACACCGAAGGCCATTCCAATTCCAGTATCGCTGTCTGGGTGGCCGGATGCGATCGTCTGGGTGAACATCGACGTTCCCAGGGAGACGGCAGCATCCCCGGGCATCACTGCGCCGGCTCCGATTGCGGACGCAGCAACGTCGATCATGCCCGTACAAACAGGTGTGCCCGTCGGGAGTCCGGTCATTTCGGCAGCCTGTTGGGTCACCTCGCCAACGAGGTCCGTCCCGGGCCGAACCTCGGGGAGGAGATGGCTGTAGGCAGAGAGCCCGACGAGTTCGAACACATCGGGGTTGAACCGTTCTGTGTCGGCCTCGAGAAACGGAACGGTCGCTTCACTGTAATCGGTGCTGCGG
>PUPH01000070.1 GCA_003553085.1 Thermoplasmata archaeon | reverse complement strand
GGCAAAGACTTAAATCGTATGGAGTCGATGTCTATTTTGTCAGACAAAACAGAGGATAAATATGTGTAAGTACGTTTATGGGACCGGGAAATATGGGCCCGGAAGATGCGCTCACCCAAGTAACTTAGCGATGGAATGTGTAGGGGAAGACTCGTGTAGATTGATGGGAGAAGATATTACAGATGTGGATGATCTGGAAACCTATCTTGGATATGGTCAGGGTGATAAAGATGAAAACTGTCCGAATACCACCTGTGGAATCTACTGCCAAAAATACAAACGATTTTACTGTGCAGGGGAGGACCACTGTCAGAACGAGGAAGATTACAGAAGTCACATGAACATGTACGGCGGTGTGGAGTGACTCATCTACGATCTAGATCTTCTCCACCGTAAAAGTGGTCCTGGACCGCGGTATATATATCTTCTAAACCATACCATTCTAAAGCGGATACTGGAGTTATCCTTTCTTTGAAAGCGATCTCCTGCAGACCTCGTACTAACTCTATGGAGAGTTCATTCGATAATGTTCCATGGGACATGAGTTCTGATTCTAAGATATCGAAGTCCTTCGCCCACGTCTTTATCTTCTTTATATCTTCAGGAGCCAATAGATCAGATTTACCGAGGACGGAAAGATAGGGAACCTCGAATCGGAAATGGATGGTGGCCGAAAGTAGTAATAAAGACACATAACCCGACGGTTGTTTGGAAAGTATGGGATCGAACAGATAAACGAACATGCTGTCCTCCTGGCCAAGTGCTCTAACGACCTCCTGACTCGAACGCCTGAAATTGAATAACTCGATCTGTCCGGGAGTATCGATCAAAAAATAGTCACAATCATAGGTTTCCATGACTTCAGAGATCTCCATGGCGTTCATGGCGATCATATCGGCACAGACGATCTGTGCACCGTTGGGTCCTAAACCGTGTTCTTCCATCACCGCCGGAAGTGATATCCAATCCATTATATCGATATCCGGACTGTATGGAATAGTCTCAGCTCCTGGATCTAGGTTAACGGTCACAGGGTCGAAACCCTGCCTCTCCATCCATGATTTAAATTCTTTCACCAATGTGCTCTTCCCGGAACCCGCGGTCCCTACGAAATAGAGGTTTACGGACATACTTCTTGAACAGAGGTCGTGATATGATAAAACTTTTGGTTAGCCAGGTAATGTGGCTAAAAGTACGGTGATATCTTCATCGGCCTCTTCTTCTTTGAGTTCCTCCAGCTGTTTACGGGTATCACCGAATATCTTTCTTAATTTCTCCACATTCTCCTTGGTCAGTGGTATCTTTTCATAGGATACCCAACCGACCTCGTTCTCTATCTTTTTCTTCTTTTGGATGTACCTGATACCTCGATTCACCATGCCTTTTATCGTTCCCAGTGCGGCTAACTTGTAGTTCTGTTTCTGTTCCAAGGTCAATTCGTCCCACACTGCGGAAGAGTCCAACCATTCTTCCTCCACCGCGTAGTATCTCTTTACCAGGTTCCCGCACATCTCCTCTCTACTCACATGTATCAACCCGGCATCCATAAGTTTGTGTATATGGTGATAGACCGTTTGGGGGGTTATACCGATCTCCTCTGCAAGTCTGGATATGGAACGTTCACCGTCTAAAAGCAGCGCCATTACCTGCAGTCTCGATGCATTAGAAAGTATCTTTATCTGATTAACGGTAGGTTTTAGCTCTTCGGGCATATCGACACCTTAATACGTTATCGTAACGACAAGAAGGCATCGAAATATTTAAATATTACCCCCTCTCTATGTACATTAAGACGTCATCATAACGATAAAATGAATGAATAACGCAAATAGGTGGTCGAAATGAAAAGAAAAGATAGAAACCCAAGAAACAACCCGTGGGTCGTCCGGTCCGTAGAGCACCAGACCCTGAAGTAGTCGAACGAATGTGTTATAGATAAAGGGGGAATAAAAATGGAAAAAAAAGAAAACCCAAGAAGCAACCGGTGGGTGCTGCGCCAACTCGAGTATGAACGATTTCAGTGACACATGAAAATTCACACCTGGCACTCACTGAAAACCCTTTCCTCTAAGTTTTTTTCTCTTTCTCAGTACTCATAGGGCATTTCATAGGCAGGGCCTCATCATAGATGCATCATCATCGAAAGAGATTACCTTATGACTATATTTGAACAGTCCGTATTATCTTTTTAGGTGTTATTAGGGAAATTAATAATATGGTCTATGCATATCCCCATGAAAAGTGATCAGTATGCAAGTACCCGCGGGAAAGACCATAAGGACGGAATTCGGAGGCGAAGGCGTAATCAAAGAATTTTTTGATGATCTCTCTAACAGATCCATCGATGGATACCTCCAGACGAGTTTGACCAGAGATTCAGATAGGAACATCGGAAAGATATTCTTCAAAAAAGGAGAACCCGTGGCATCGGTGTACAAGGGAAAGAAAGAACATCACGGAAAGGATTCTCTACGCAAGGTCATATCGGACTCTGCGGACGAGGATTGTCTTCTGGAGCTGCATTCTTACTCCTACCGTTCATCCTCCATATCTCTAGAACATATACTCAGAAACAAAGACAGGTGGTTTTTCGACGGTAAAGTGAACTTATCTCTTGAACTAGACAGAGCGGCTAGAAGGTCAGGCGGCATCGAAGAAAAAGAAAGCGATGTTACTTTTCGCGAGTCAACTGACATCGACATCCCCCGTTCGGACCTGGACATAGACATAGGTTCGTTCGAAGACAAACCAAAGCACATCGTCCCCAAGACCGATGAGGACATAGTGGAAAGGGCGGAGAAAAAGCTGAAGAAGATCAGGGAAGGGAAGATGAAAGATGAATTGGAGGAGATGAGCAAAGAACTCGAGAAACGGAATAAGGATCTGAGGGAAAAAGAACAGAAACTTCAGGGATGGAGCGACGATCTCTCAAAGAAGGAGGATGAACTGAAAAAACGTGCCGCAGAAGTCAAAAAGGAGATGAACGACGTAAGAAGTATGTGGGCTGATATGCAGAAGGAGAGTAGAAAGATCTCAAAAGCGAGAGACGACCTCGAAGATAAGTTGAGCCAACAGATGCAGCGGGAAGAGGAGATGTTGGAAAAAGAAAGAGATCTCAGAGAATTGAAAAGAGAGCTCGAGTTGTGGGAACAAGATATCAAAGCCAGGTCATCAAAGTTGGGTGTTATGGAGGAAGAATTGGGTAACTGGGAACGTGAACTATCTCAGAAAGAAAAGCGTTTGGATTCCATGGAGATGGAGGTCGAACAGCGAGAGGAGAACGTTTTCGAAAAAGAGCTAGAACTCAGGGAAGAAAAGGAAATCTTAGAGGAAAAGAAGGATGAAATAGATCAGAAAGAACAGAGTGTGAAAAAAGTAAGAGATAGTGTTGAGAACCGGGAAAGAGAGGCAAAGCTCAAGGAAGAAGAGCTCAAGATGAAGGAAGAAAGTCTCGCTCAAAGAGAGAAGAGCCTTGAGAAGGAGAAGGAGAAGGTTGAGGGCTTGAAGAGTGGTCTGAAGTCGGACAGGGAATCTCTTAGAAGGATGAAAAAGGATCTGCTATCTAGAGAAAAAGAGTTGGATGGTAGAGAAGCGGACTTGAAAGAGGAAAGGATAACGCTGAAGGGCCTGGAAGAGGAGTTGGATAAAAGAAGATCCGATCTAGATGAGCGGACTATCGATCTTAACGAGAGGGAGATAGAGCTGACAAAACGAGATAACGAACTCGACGCAAAGGCGGATAGGATAATGGATGCCCAGGACGAGGTCGAAGAGGAGAAGGAGAAGCTCATAGACTGGAGAGATTCGCTGGAAAGAGAAGAGGAGCGGCTTGAGAAGGAAAAAGAAGGCGTCGAGAAAAGGAAGGAAGAGCTTGAAGAGAAGTATCAGCAGAGGTCGGATGAGCTCGATGAAAAGGAAAAAGAATTGGGGGATATGAAAAGAAGTCTTAGCGGGAAGAAGGGAGCGCTTCAGCGTAAAGAAAATCTACTCGAGAAGAGGGAAGAAGAACTCGACGAACGTGAGTCGGAGATCCATGAGATGGAAGAAGAGGTAAAGGAGAGCAGAGAGAGGTTGGATCAAAAACGTGAAGAGTTGCAAGAGGAAAAGGAGCAGCATCTGGAAGAGCTGGAATCGGAAAGGGAAGAGTTGAAGAAGAAGGAAGTAGAACTCGAGTCCCAATTGGACGAGCTGGAGAACGAGAGAGAGGAATTGAAGGAAAAAAGGGATAAGCTGAAGGAAAAACTCTCCGATATCATCCATGATAAAGAGGAGTTGGATGAAAGGACCATGGAACTCGATAAAAAGGAAGAGGATCTGCTGGACAAAGAAGACGATCTGGATAAAAAAGAACAACGGTTATCTCAGCAAGAAAAAGAGCTCCAGGAGAAGATGTCTGAGATGGATAAAAGAGAGAAGGATCTTCAGAGGTGGGAAGATAGATTGGAGAGAAGAGAATCTCAGATGGAAGAGAAGGAGGAACTATTCTCCAAAAAGAAGAGATCCTTGGATGAGATAAGGAAAGGGCTCGATGAGATATAAGCCCTAACTCATCATCTCGGCCATTATCGCTTTCTGTGCGTGGAGTCTGTTTTCAGCCTGATCGAATACGACTGAATTAGGTCCGTCCATCACCGAAGCGGATATCTCCATACCCCTGTGGGCGGGAAGACAGTGCATCACGATCACTTCATCGGAGGCCAAGGATACCAACGCGTCGTTCACTTCGTACCCTTCGAAAGCCTTCAGCCTTCGTTCTTTCTCCTCCTCGTCACCCATGGATATCCACACATCGGTGTATATTATGGTCGCACCCTTTACGGCGTCCTCTGGTTTGTGTTCTTGAGAGATCTGAGCACCGGTCTCTTTGCCGATCTCAACGGCTTTCTGGAAGATCTTTTGATCCGCCTCGTATCCTTCCGGTGTGCATGCCGTGACGTCCATACCCACTGCGGCTCCGCCGAGCAGTAGGGAATGGAGTACGTTGTTTCCATCTCCTACATAAACAAGGTGCTGGTCTTCAAAGGTACCCTTCTTCTCACGTATGGTCAATAAGTCGGCCATTATCTGGCAAGGGTGCTCCACATCATCTAGACCGTTGATCACGGGAACGGTGGCATTGTCGGCGAGCTCTCTCATCATCTCATGTTTGAACGCTCTATACATTATGCCGTCGACATACCTGCTCAACACCTTGGCGGTATCGGCTATGGTCTCGCCTCGCCCCAATTGAAGGTCCTTAGGACTCAGATATAGTGCGTGTCCCCCTAACTGGGTCGTACCGACCTCGAAAGATATCCTGGTACGAGTACTAGGCTTTTCGAAGATCATACCAAGGCTCTTTCCCTCTAGAGGTGTGAAAGGTTCGCCGTTCTTGTACTTTTTCTTTATCTCTCCTGCGATCCTCAACAGTTCTTTTATCCGGTCCTGTATATCCAGTATTGAAATCAGATCTTTTTTCATGTTATCACTCATATTTTCCATCTGTTAATCTTGACATCAAAGACACGTAAAGCTCACTGGTCTCTTCGACCAGTTCATCGGGTAACGGTGGGATCGGTGGTTCATCCTCGCCCTTCTCCCTGGCATCCATGAGTTCATCGTGGTACCCGATCTCACGATAATATTTTCTTACGAATTCTTTACTCTTTTCGACACACCTACCTCTTTCATACTCATCTATCTCCCAGAACCGATCTTCATCAGCCGTTCCGAAAGTATCCACGAGCATCAAATTTCTGTCCCGGTCCATGGCGAATTCTTTCTTTCCATCCACATGGACTAATCCGTTCTTCTCTACCGTTTCGTCCATCATACTATCTATCTTCATCACGGCTTCTTCTATCTGTAAAAGCTCTTCTTCAGAGAGTGAAGATATCTTCTTCGCTTCTTCCCGGGTTAGAGGACGATCGAATTCTTCCAACTTGGTCGTCATCTCGAAGAACGGTCGAGGTAGCTTATCCCCGTAGGATGGTTTTTCAGAAAAACCTAATTCACCATGATCCATGACTCCACTATCTATACGATCCATCAAAGAACCGGCTACGTAGTAGCGGCTGATGAACTCTAGGGGGATCAAAAAATTGGTGGTTTCGGGAGTGATCTTATCGTATATCACATCGAATTTTTCGACCATCATGTGCTGGTCATCGATCCTTTCTAGAAAATGAGTTTTCAGGTCCAGATCAGACTCGATCCTCTCGAACCAGTAAGTAGATGTCTTGCAGAGGCTTTCGCCTTTTCTAGGTATGTCGTTGGATATCACCTTATCGAAGACTGATACGTTATCGGTAAAGAAGAACTGCAACTTGTCGTCACCTACATCGTATACTTCCTTTACCTTACCTTTCCGTATCAATTTTTTCATCGGCAACACCCGGTTTGGTGGAACAGAATTGGTTCGATATTTAAGACTTTTGTCACCAGGAGTCATCCGATGGTATCAATAAGTCTTCAGATACATCTCCGCCTTCCTTAGCACGTTCCTAGCATTCTTGAAGGTTAGTCTTTCCAAAGCATCCTCATAGTTCAGCCATTCATAACCCTGGTGTTCCCTGGAAATAGTCACCCTCTTTGTCTCTGTTCGCCCCAATAGATATAACACCTCTTTGTGTGATAATTCCCTTCCCTTCTGATATATGTAATCTATCCTGTCGAGGAATTCGGGATACAACTCGATTTTTTCAGGACCGATACCCGTTTCCTCCTCCAACTCCCTTATGGCGGTCTCCTCAAGGCTTTCTCCGGCCTCCACATGTCCCTTTGGATAGTCCCAATGACCGGATGGATAGTGGAGTAAGAGGTACTTTCGTTCATCCTCTTCCCGAAACACTATCATACCGGCGGATCTTTCGTCCATGTATCTACCCATAAAGAGGCGGATGTGCGGTCCTATGCCCGATCTCATCGTGGGCTTTTTTGGTATGAGCCACCATCTGAGAGTACTGGTCCTCCAGCTTTTCAGCACTTTCCAATAATGATCCTGTCTCCACTTCGATACCGCTGTAGTCGGCGAATTTGTCTAGGAGTGCGGCGGAAGCTCTGGGATCAGGCATTTTTACGCTGCTCTCAGCCAACATGGCAACGGCTTCTAGTCTTTTTTCGTGGGCATATAATAACATGGCGCTTGCTATCCCGGATATGGCTCCCCTTTGGATGAGGTCAACATTCAGCCTTTCCGCCTGCTTCTCTGCTGAATGAGAACTCACGGCGCCCCATATCTTCTTTTCTCCATTTCCTTCCATCTCCGGTATCCCATCAAATATTATCACTTCTTTAACACCCTGTTCCACTACCCAATCCACTATGGTTTCAGCCATAGAGAAGGATAATTTGGGGGGTATCACCATGTCAGACTTGACCAGAAGCAATCCGCTTCCCGCAAAAAACCGAACCGGCCTTCGGGGGATCCCATCGAATATGACGGCGGTGGGAGGAAATTCATCACAGTGTATAGATGCTACCTGCTTCATAGATAGGTGATTGATGAGTTGTTCGGAGGATATCCCTCCGATGAGACCTATACCGGGAAATCCCGCGACCAGCGTATCGACATCGGGTATCGGGCCTTCATCGATTATTTCATAACGTTCTTCATTCATTTTAACACAGACCTTTAGTTTATCAAGTAATGTTAGGGCTCATATATTAGTATTGTGAGATTGGATATTCAGGAAATATCGTTCTAAGGTTGAACTAAAACATATATATATCCTATTCGATTACTCATATAATCAAAATGTCTGACAAGGTGGCGATATATATGAGAAATAAAAAGATGGTAAGCGTGGTTTTGGTGGTGCTTCTACTGATATCAGTGGTCGGTGTTCTTTTCACCACTGGAGTAAGAGCTCAACCATACTCTGGAAGCGTTTGGACTACTGATGATGAGGGGAATTTTAAAAATAATTTCCTTGAAGGCGACAACCTGTATTTCGTAATAGAGCTGGACCAAAGCGAAGAAGTCGGTCTGACAGTAAGACTTAGGGATGCTGATGACGTCCCTGTGGAGAGTAGAACTATCACAACGGATGACACAGGTTTTTACAGAAGTCACGACGAAGATGTATTCTTCGACCTGACCGATAAAAGAGCAGGTGATTATCATATCCAGATAAGATATGACGGTGAAGAGATCGATACTGCGGACATCGAGATACATTCCAATTATGCATCCGGGTCCATGATAGAAACATATGAAGACAGTGATCATACGGTACAGACGGATCATTTCGTTGTGGGTGAGACCACCTATTTCATGGGTAGGATCGCTGATGCACGAGACGAACCGCTGCAGAACAGTATGATAACCGTGAGTTGGATGACGGAAGATGGGGTTTATCACTCCGAAAACGTTGTGACTGACGAAGAAGGTGAGTTCGATGGGGAATTCAATTGGCAATCTTGGATTACCCCCGGAGCTCCGGAACCGGATGATTATTTGGTCGAGGTCACATATGATTACGAAGGTGTGTTCGACGAACAGACATTGGTGGATAAACATGTGGTCGTCTATGAGCAGGATTTTTCTGTAAATTCACAGGTATATACTACCGATTCAGATCATGAAACCCCAAAAGATTACTTCACAGTCGGTGAAATGATCTACTACAGACTCGAACTAGAGGATCAGTATGGAAAAAATCCGGTCACAAACACCATGATCAATACATACTGGCAGAGAGGTGATGAAGACCCCGAATTCGAATATTCTAGAAACGTAGGAACCGATGGAGTACTCGAGGCTTCTTTCCCTTCACCTCCCGAAGAAGGTGAATACACCTTACTGATCTATGATCAATTGGAAGATGTTGTCTATGCAGAAACGACCTTTACCATGATCTCCATGGATATTTCGATATACCCTGATAGACATATGTACACTCAAGGGCAAACCATCGAGATACGTATAGAGAGTAACTTCCCGGATGAGATCGATGTAGGTATAACCAACAGTACTGTCGCGCCATACAGGCACATGGATGGGGCGCAATGGACTTCCCAATCATTCACAAACGAGATGTGGACCGCAGAGTATCTTATACCTATGGATGAATCAGATGGGGATTATTACATAGTCGTCAACCGGTCTGAAGATGATGAGATCATTGCATTCAGAAGTTTTAGCATCAAAAAATACAGCCTAGAAGCATCTACCGACAAAAACGTATATCTGCCAGGTGAGCAGGTTGATGTACACTATCGAGTTACAAACCACCTCGACGGATCACAAGCGACGGGTGTAGAGATAGAGTGGATGATGGGTTATCTGGACGACGAAAACGATGTCGTCACAAAAGATGGCACAGCCGTAGGCGAACACTTTTCATTTGAACTTCCTGCAGATGCCATGGTTAACCGTGAATTCGGTATAGTCATATGGGCTAACGATACTGCGGAAGGTTATGAAGATGAGATATATCTGGAAAGATCCGTCGGCGAGCCGAGTGTAGATGTGACTACAGATAGATACACATATCTCCTTGGTCAGAGCGTATTTATCGATACATCAACTTACGCAAACCGGGGATGGCGAAGATCGCCTGCCGGAGGTGTTGACGTAGAGATATCATTGATCAGAGATGGCGAACCGGTAGAGGGATTCACATCGACGATAACTACCGATAGATCAGGTTACAAAGGTTACTACCTGAACCTACCGGAGACCCTTGAACCAGGTCTATACAATATCAGAGCGAATGCCACCTGGGATGATATGTGGGATGTGGATACTGTTGAGATCGAAGTTATAGATGAGCTGGAGAGTTTAGTGGTACACCTAGAGCGGGATAAAGGAGTAAATGCATATTACCCCGGAGAAACTGTGAACGTTAGTTACTGGGTCACCCATGGTGGTGAGGAGATAACCGACGTAAATGTTAGATACCACATTTACTCGAACGCCGGTACCCACGGGTACGGATTCGCTGAAGATGGTTTCATCCGATTTCAGGTACCTACGGACTTCAATCCAAATGATCACCTTGAGCTAGAGGTGATAGCTACACGAGATCAAGATGTACAGGGGTCCAACACGATATCCATACCTGTCACTGTAGGTAGGGTCCTTTTGAACCCCTCTGAATGGGAATACCGAGCAGGAGACAATATATCCTTTGAATATGAACTGGTCGGCGTTTCTGAAGATCAGGTGGATTCTGTCGAATATCAGATATTGGATCCGAATAACGATGTGATCAGTCGAGGTACACCTATCGACCAGGGATTCTATTTCGCTGTTCCCGAGATACCGAGAGACAGCTATAGGGCTAGAATTACAGTTCTAACCACCGGCGGCCATATACTGACGCAGACCGAAGGGGTGAACAGGATCGCAGATTTCAGACTTGAACTCACAGTGGAAACGTCCTCCGATTATACCACCGGAGTTTACCGACCTGGGCAGGAGATAACGGTCAGGTACCGTTTGGTATCCGAGGATGAAGAAGCACTTCCGGAAAGCGTCAGGGTACAGTACAATTTCGGACATTATCTACGTGGAGAATTCAGTACTACGGAGACCGATGGAAAGATCACCATCGAGGTACCCGATGTTGAAGACGGTATTTATGCGATAACGGTTTCAGCCGATGGTAATCAAGACATGAGAACAGTGGAGATAGAGAACGAACCGTCTTGGATGAACCGACGTATTATCGGTGGGTTCGGAGCTTTCGATCTGTTGGTGGTAGTACTGATCATCGTCGTTCTGATACTAGCTCTGATGAGCTTCATGAAGCTTTACTCAGTTTCTATCGAACTTCCCAAGAGGAAGGAAAAGAAAGGCAAGGAACTGAGTGAAGAAGAAGTGGAAGATAGAGAGCCGGGCTACAGTATCGAAGAAGGTGAAGCTGAGCCCGATGACCTTTGGAAAGAAAGCTCACAGATAGAGCCGGAAGACAGAGACTGGTAATCTATCAAAAACCCTTTTCTTTTTTCCATCTTTTTTTCAGATCTTTGGATGTGATGATTTCGGCACCATACATCTTCTCCATATACTCGAGAGCGCTCTGATGTTTTTCTTCGTCCATGGAGGCGGTACAATCGGAAACGACTAGTATTTCAAAACCTCTGAAGAATGCACCAGCTGCGGTATGAACAACACAGATGTCCGTTGAGACACCCGTAAGTATAACCGTATCTATTGATAGTTCACGCAGTACAGGATACAGATCGGTACCATGGAAAGCGTCGTAGAACCGCTTCGGTACCTCTATACCCTCGTAAACAGATAGCTCAGGTATGACCCTAGAGCCTTCATCACCTGCCATGGCATGTTCGCCCCAGAGCTCCATCTCGGGATCGGCGCTTGAGTGATTATCTCTACAGAAAACAATGGGAACTCTGTTCTCTGATGCAGTGTCGAGTAGTTTTTCAAAATCGGGTACTATATTTTTTGCACCATCACTTGCTAGCTTACCATAAACGAAATCATTTATCATATCTAGTACGAGTATTCCCTCGGTCATGACGATCGTCTCTATACAAAATATGAGAGGGATGGTACTTATTTTTTTCCTTGATCAATAAGTAAAAAAAAGAAAAAGAAAGAAAGGGGGTTTGGGTTTTAGAAGTCTTCTTCGAACAGATCTTCAGATTCTTCCTCGGGTTCCTCGTGTACGGTCTCCTGTTTCACCGGCTTCTTGGTCAGCATGAATATCGCTAACAACAGAGCGATGATCGCCAGTACTATTCCAACGATTCCATACATACTGTTCGTGCTTATATCGTCCGACTGTTCATCGATATCCGACCGTTTCGTCTCCAGTCTATCCTCTAGTTCTTCCACTTCGTTGTCCAGATCTGCTATCACCTGATCTAAATCGACTTCCAACGTATCGATGTTGGCGTCTAGATCGTCTATCTGTGTCTGTAGGTCGCCTATCT
>PUPH01000089.1 GCA_003553085.1 Thermoplasmata archaeon | reverse complement strand
TGGAGGATGAGTAGATCAAGAGCGCCGCAGTAAAGCTTATCAAACACCCTACTATTGAGGGGAAATTGGTGCTGTAATTGTCAAAAAAAGCTCTACTAAGTGTTTACGACAAAACGGGAATAGTTGCTTTTGCGAAGAAATTAGATGAGATGGGATTCGAGCTGCTTTCGTCCGGCGGAACCTCCGCCGCTCTGGAAGATGCCGGGCTGTCCGTCACCAAGGTGGAAGAGGTCACCGGGTTTCCGGAGATGTTGAACGGAAGGGTGAAGACGCTCCACCCCATGATCCACGGAGGTATCCTTTACGAGATGGGCAAGCATGAAAAAGAAGTGGAAGCCCACGGTCTGCCGGACATCGACCTGGTGGCGGTCAACCTGTATCCGTTCAAAGATGTTGTCGGTAAAGAACATACTCTGGAAGATGCCGTCGAGAAGATCGATATCGGAGGGGTTGCCCTGATACGTGCCGCGGCAAAGAATCACGAGCGGGTCGCAGTGGTGGTTTCACCTTCTGATTACGACAGGGTAGTTGAGGATATGGGGGAACATGGTGAGGTGACCGAAGAAACGAAGAAACTACTGGCGGTGGAAGCGTTCCAGCACACCGCGGATTACGATACGGCCATTTACGATTACTTCCAAAAAAGGTATGTGGGAGAGGACTTCCCGCAGTGGTATACCGCCATGGGAGAAAAGGTGCAGGACCTGAGATACGGAGAGAACCCTAACCAGAAGGCGGCCTTCTATCATACAGAAACCACCTCCGAGAGCTCGGTACTGAAGGCAAATAAGCTTCACGGTAAAAAACTGTCCTACAACAACATATTAGATCTCGATTCAGCCCTGGACATGGTCAAGGACTTCGACGAGCCCACGGTTGCCGCTGTCAAGCACACCAATCCATCAGGTATAGCCTCCGGAGAAGACCTAAAAGAGGCTTACGTGAAGGCTCACGCATGCGACCCGATATCCATATTCGGCGGTGTGGTGGCGGCCAATCGCCCGATACCCAGGGATATGGCTGAGGAGATGAACAAGATATTCTTAGAAGGTGTCATCGCCCCGGGCTATCTGGACGGTGCCGAAGAGGTGCTGATGAAGAAGAAGAACATCAGGGTAATGGAGTTAGATAGTTGGGATCCGGAACCTCAGGGAGTGGTTTACGCAAAGGTGGCAGAGGGTCTGCTTGTACAAGATAGGAACTTCAAAAGGCTGGACATAGATGATGTTGAAGTCGTGAGTAAAAGAGAGCCGACGGAAGAAGAGATGAAGGCCATGGAGTTCGCCTGGAAGGTCGTCAAACACGTTAAGTCGAACGCCATCGTGTTCACCAGAGAAGATCACACCGTCGGCATCGGCGCTGGACAGATGAGCAGAGTCGACTCGGTAAAGATAGCTCAGATGAAAGCACAGTCCGATACGTCGGGGTGTGTCATGGCCTCCGACGCTTTCTTCCCCTTCAGGGACGGGGTCGATGCCGCGGCCGAAGCCGGTATCACGGCGGTGATCCAACCCGGTGGTTCCATAAGGGATCAACAGGTGATCGACGCCATAAACGAGCACGATATGAGCATGGTATTCACAGGTTACAGGGTGTTCAAACATTGAAAGAAAGAGATATGGATCCTGAGGAGTTCCTTTACTCCTTGAAACGCAAGGGAGACAAGATAGGATTAGACAAGGTGAAGGATTTTCTATCCCGCTTCGGGGATCCACAGTACCAGTACGACACGGTCATCATTGGAGGTACCAACGGGAAGGGTTCCGTAACAACACTAGTGTCCAACGTGTTGACCGAAGCCGGATACAGGACCGGGAGATACATCTCGCCGCATCTGGCCTTCTTCGAAGAGAGGATAAGCGTCGATGGGGAGTTGATATCCAAGGACGAACTATGGTCTTTGATAGACCGTGTGAAACCGGTGTTGGAAGAGATAGAAGAGAGAGAGCCTGAAAAAAGGCCAAGCTTCTTCGAAGTGCTGACCACATTGGCCTTCCTCCACTATGCCGAGAAGGACGTGGATATCGCGGTCTTGGAGGTCGGGATGGGCGGTAGGCTTGATGCAACGAACGTATCTTCACACATCGTATCAGCGGTCACCACCATCGGATTGGACCATGTGAAGTACCTCGGGGACAACAAGATGGACATCGCCTACGAGAAGGCGGGTATAATTCATCCGGGTAACGAGTTCGTCACCGGTGATAAGGATCCTTTCGTTATAGACTACTTCAAAAAGGTATGCGAAGAGCGCGAGGCCCAGTATGGTCACGCATTCGACCGAGAATATAAGATATTGAGATCACCTTTGCGGTTGGAACTCCCCGAGTACGGCGAGTTGGAGGTACCCGGTACTGCCGATTGGCAGGCCGAGAACGCACTGGTGGCGTTAGGTGTTCTTGAACGATTGAAGGAGTGTGGATACGAGATATCTAAAAGAGACATGGAAGTGGGATTCTCAAGAACTACACTACCCGGGCGTATGGATATCAGGAGTGAAAGACCATGGATGATATTCGACTCCGCCCACAACGTCCCGGGTCT
>PUPH01000156.1 GCA_003553085.1 Thermoplasmata archaeon | reverse complement strand
CATCTTCGGATCTGATCGTATATATCTTTGGAAAGTTCTGGTTTTGTCTCGTCGGCTAGCCTGCCCACGAATATCTTGTCGCTTTCGGGGTCTTTACTCGTGTTCTCTTTATACCATTCCAACATCTGAACACCGGATAGACCCTGCTTCTTCCCCGTACGTGTGGGACACTGGCTGAGTATCTCTATGAAAGAAAAACCCTCCGTGGAGAAGGCGTGTTCTATCTCTTTGATCAATTCTCTCATATGATAGGTGGTCCATCTTGCCACATGGGAGCCTCCGGCGGCTTTGACCACTTCTGCCACATCCAATCCTGCAGCGGGATTTCCAAATGGTGTGGTAAGGGTCACTTCTCCGTGGTCCGTGGTGGGACCCGCCTGTCCTCCTGTCATGGCGTATAGGCCGTTGTTTATCATGAGCACGGTGATGCCCAGGTTACTCCTGGCTGCGTGGATAAGATGGTTTCCACCGATACCAGCACAATCACCGTCACCGGCCACAACAACAACTTCGAGTTCCCGGTTTCCCACTTTTACTCCGAGGGCGTGGGGTATCGCTCTTCCATGGGTGGTGTGTAATGTATCGACCTTCCAGTATGGTGAAGGTACCCAAGCGGCGCATCCTATCCCACTGACCGCCGTGATCTTATCTTTGTTCATATCCTTGTTCTCCACTGCCCTTGAAAGTGCGTTCAATACCATCCCGTCTCCACAGCCCGGGCAGAATGCAGAAGGATAGTTCCTGATGTACTTCTTTCGTATATCTCTTCCAGTTATCACATCAACACCTCCTTTATCTTATCGTATATCATATCTATGGTCGGGAGTGAATTTATCCTATCGTACACCGTCACACCGTCAACACCGACGCAACGTTCGACTTCCATCCTATAACCTCTGAGGGAGAGTTCGACCAGTAGGACCGATGAATCCATACCTATCTCTTTCATACGTTCCTCAGGGCTGGGCCAAAGTGTTTTCGGTCTGAAGAAGCCCACCTCCAGTCCTTCTTCCCTGGCCTTCTTGACCGCACCCCGGGCCGGTCTCGAGATCGAACCGTATGATACGACCACAAGATCCGCTCCTTGGCAGTTGAATTCCTCCCAGTCCTCTATATCCTTACGGTTATCGTTTATCTTCGCGTTCAGTCTGCGCACCAGTTTGTCCTGAGTTTCGTATCCCGCGGTATCCCTGGTACCGTCACCTTTGTGTGTGGAGCCTGTGACCATCAGTTCGTAGCCGTCACCGAACTTTGGCATGGGTGGAACATGATCTGGTCTATCTGTGTGGAAGAACTCCTTTTCTCCCGGTTCTGGCTCCCTGCGTCCTTCTATCTTTACTTCATCAGGGACCTTGACCTTCTCCCTCATGTGGCCCACTCCTGCATCGGCCATCAAAAGGACCGGTGTCCGGTATCGTTCCGCGAGATCGAAGGCTCGGATCGTCATGTCGTACATCTCTTGGACCGAGTTGGGAGAGAGAGCGATTATCTCATAATCTCCGTGGCTGCCGAACCGTGCCTGCATCACGTCTCCAGTACCAGGTTTTGTAGCCTGTCCTGTGGATGGACCCGCACGCTGTATGTTGACTAGAACACAGGGTGTTTCCGTCATCACTGCATATCCCAGATTCTCCTGCATCAACGAGAAGCCGGGGCCGCTGGTGGCGGTCATCGTTTTGAGGCCTGTCCACGATGCTCCGGTAATGGTGGCCATGCTAGCGATCTCATCCTCCAGTTGAACGAACCTTCCACCTGTTTCAGGTAGTTTTTTGCATAATAGGTTCATTATCTCTGAAGCCGGGGTTATGGGATAACCCGCGAACAAGCCGAGACCGGCCCTCATGGCGGCTTCGGCACAAGCTTCGTTACCTTCCATAAAGTACTCTCCAGGACCTTTCATTCTTCTTCCTCCACGCTGATGGCGAAGTCAGGACAGTAGAGCTCGCACCTTCTGCAAACTATACAATCCTCTACCCTAGCTACTTTCGTCAGATGATTATCGTACCTGTTCAGCTCTTCGGAACTCTCCAAAACATCCTTCGGACAAAAACGGATACATATACCGCACCCGGTACATAGGTCTGCATCGATCTTGATATTTAAGCTCATGTTACCTGTTTCCCGCCCAACTCACAAGGGGATATAAAGGTTTTGAAGGAAATGGGAGCTCGGTGTCCGAGTCAGATCATCAGTCAAAGTTCAGATCATCCTCAAGGACCTCTTCTTCCGTAAAATCCTCTGGTTCTTGGTCCATGGACGGTCCCCCAGCATCCGTCTGCTCTCCGTTAGCCTCACCTTTCTTGAACACCGCGAACACAGCGATCAGTATGGCCAGTACGGCGGCTATCAGCCCGATCATGGTGAGTAAGCTGACGGTGTCATCCTCCTGTTCCTCGAGCTCACGCTCCAGATCCGAGTGCAGGACGTATTCGTCCAGTGTACCCTCAAGCTCAGACATTATGTCGAAAAACATGGTACCCATCAATTCGTATATCTCAGCATCGCTGAGGTAGTCGCCCAACATTTCTTCAAGAGAAGCATTCGACACGTAGTT
>PUPH01000039.1 GCA_003553085.1 Thermoplasmata archaeon | reverse complement strand
CCTCCTCGGCGTTTTACAAGTTTTCCGAACATCAGTGAGGAAAATTGTAAAGTGAGGAAAATCTTTGATTTTGCGTGATCAAAATCGTTTTTGAGCGTAGCGAAAAAAGGTTTTGACAAGAGTTTGCTCGCTCATTCTATTCGCTCGCTTCTCCTCGGAGATTCGAAAACTGTAAGGAATCAGAGATTCCTTACGCTCACAAATCAGAGATTTTTTCGTCTACTCCTCGGCGCTTTACTAGTTTTCCTCACGCTCACAAATCTTATCCGTCTTATTTTTCTTCAATGAGATTTGACAGTGTATATGTTCTCAGGTAATCTTTTTGTACCTTCAGTTGAATTTACAGTCGATAGCATGATAGAAAACCCCGTCATAGATACGATCTTGGATCATAAAAGTGTTAGAAAGTACAAAAAGGAAAGTCCGACTGAGGAAGAGATCGAGACCATTGTCCGGGCTGGACAGCAAGCCCCCTTCGTATCCCAATTATACAGCGTTCTGTTATCTAGGGATAGAGAAAAACATCCTTTCAAAGCACCCCTCATGTTCACTATCTGCATTGATATACACAAGATCCAAAGGATAATGGATCAGAGGGGTTGGGAACTGATAACCAACGACCTATCACTGTTATTATTCGGGATGCAGGATGCCGCTTATATGGCTCAGAATATGGTGACTGCCGGAGAGAGTATAGGAGTCGGTAGTGTGTTTTTGGGACGAGCTATCTACATCGCAGAGAGTATCAAAGATGAATATGATCTTCCCGAGAAAGTATTCCCATTGGTACAACTCGCCATGGGTTACCCCGACGAGGACGAACCTCCTAGACCAAGATATCCAATGGACCTCGTGCTTTTTGAGGGCAGTTACCCAGAACTAACCGATGAGATGATCGAAACGGCTATGGAGAGCATGGATGAAGGATACCTGGAGCAGGATTATTATAGCAAACTGGGTGCTAAGATCGGGTTGTCTGAAGGAGAGGACGAATACACATACGATGATTACAGCTGGACAGAACACATGTCCCGCAAGTGGGGTCAATGGTACGAAAGCATGGAAACTCCTATGAAACAGCTAAGGGCATGTGGCTTCGATATAGTGCCTGAAGACCAGTGATCTATCATCTGTTTTCTTTATAGTGTAAAAGTGCGATGATGCCTACTGCGGCGACCAATGAACCGAACACTAATTGGAACATAGTGTTTGCGTAGAATGGTTCAGAGTCCTCCCGGGTATCTATCAGGGTGTCTTCTCCGTTGGTAGGGTCATCTCCGCCGTTGATCGGCTCGTAACCAGAGATGGTTACCTGCTGGATCACTATATCCTCCACTGGTACATCATCATGTCCACCGACAGATGTAGTTTCAACGGATGCTATACTATCCACCACGTTCATACCGCTTATAACTTGGCCGAAGACACAGTAACCATATCCGTCCTGTGCACGGTCCCAATCCAAAAAATCGTTGTCGTCATGATTGATGAAGAACTGACTAGTAGCTGAGTCAGGTTCCTGCGTTCTCGCCATGGCGATGGTACCTCTTGTATTCCTGTGCCCGCTATCCGCAGCTTCATTCTGGATGGGAGGGTATGTTGTTTCTTTTTGGTGCAAATTTGGATAGAATCCTCCTCCTTGTATCATGAAATCTTCTATAACTCTATGAAAGATCAGTCCGTCGTAGAATCCATCCTCTGCATATCTCACAAAGTTCTCAACGGTGATAGGGGCATCGTCCTGATAGAGCTCGATCTCGATAGTACCCAGATCAGTCTGGATCGTTGCCACAGGGTTTTCGTTTGATGCTGTTCCAACCATGGTGATCGGAAATGCTAACATCATGATGATACTTAAACATACTACTCCTTTTACCGAATACATATAATCCAACATGGGAGGGTTTGATAAAAAAGTTATCATTTGAGGATGTCGTCTATATCTTTCTTGATAATTTTTAAAGCGTTCTCGATGGCTTCCACTTTCCTCAGTATGTCTCTTACTTTTTTCTCTACTTCCTCCCGTTCAACCTTCACTTCGTCGGCCTCTTTTATCTCCTGTTTCATGTCGTTGATGGCATCACTCAGTAATTGTAGTGAATATTTGTAGTCTCCTTCATCGGCTTTCTTTTTACCTGTTTTTAAAGTGTCTAGATATGATTTGTATATCAGACCTTTTTTCTTTATATCTCTAATCAGTCCCTTACCTTCTTTCAGCCCATCGAATATCTCCTCTACCTTATCCGACCTTTCAAGAGCCATATCCACCTTGTCCAAGGCTAGATCGATCTTGTTTTCTTTCTTGGCTTGGGCGCTTTCTTTGACCAGCTCTTTTACTCCATCGAGTTTTATCGTGGTATCCCTCAGTTCAGATAATCTCTTTCTCGCCTGAGATAATCGCTCATCCAGTGTCTCTTTCATCGATCGAACATCTTCTTTCCGTTGTTCAAGCCAATTTAGAACTTCTCCAGCCTCTTCAGAAGCCTGTATATATGATTCATGCTGGATATATTCGATGATCTTATCTCTTCTTTCTTCTCCATCTTCATCGATCTCGTGAGATCCCAAGAACTCGATGAGTTCATCAATAACTTGAAGCTTTTCTCTTATCTCAAAGATCAATTCTCTATCTTTTTGGAGATCATCGATGAGCTTGATCGCCTCGTCGAACTCTCCTATCTTTTCTTTCTTGACGGCTTCATCGAACCTTTCTATGAAGGAGTCTATGGGTAGTTCCGTGGACTTCAGATCTTCCATGGATGATCTGATATCATCTATCGCCTCTTGGATACCCAGTTCATCAGATGCATCTTCCATCAAAGGGATCATCGCTTCGGCGAGTTCTTTTTTATTACTATATGTGGTAGGATTGTCTATCCCTAAATCCTTAGCTAGTTCGTTCATCTCTGCTCGTGTGTGGTTTCTCGTTATTTCGGAGGCTTTCATATACTCCTCACCCAACTCTTCATTTGACATGAACGATATAAATCTTTTTGTAGGTTTTCAAAAAATTTCTTTAACTAGGCCGCTATTGGGACCAACGTATGAACATAGTTGAGATCAAAGAAATTGTCGTGGAAACTCCCTCTATAAAGACGTTTTACTTCGATCAAGGATTGGATATCTACCCCGGGCAGTTCGTGATGGTTTGGATCCCTGGAGAGGATGAATACCCGATGAGCCTTCCATTCCAGAAGGATAGACAAGGTATCACTGTCAGAAAGGTGGGCCCGGGTACCGAAGCCCTCCACTCGCGTAAGGTTGGCGATCGTATAGGTATAAGGGGACCTTATGGAAACGGATACGATCTGTTCGGTGAGAAGATATTGGCTGTTATAGGTGGCATAGGAGGCGCTTCCGTTCTACCGGCCATCGTGGAGGCTGCAGAGTCTGGTAGGGAAGTGGTCTGCGCTTTGGGCGGTAGAACCGAGAAGGAACTACTGTTCCTTGATCGATTGTCTGAGTTGACCGATCTAAAGGTGGCAACCGACGACGGTTCAGCAGGCCACCACGGCTTCGTCACGGATCTGGTGGAGGACCTGATGCATGACATCGACCTAATTATAACATGTGGTCCGGAGGTCATGATGAAAAGGGTCTTCCAGATCTCAAAACGGTACGGTGTTCCCATACAGGCTTCCCTGGAAAGGTACATGAAATGCGGTATAGGTGTCTGTGGATCATGCGTCGTCGATGGTCTTAGAGTATGCGCAGAAGGACCGGTACTCAACGGACCACAATTGGCGGATCTAGATGAATTCGGTAAGTGTGAAAGAGATCCCACCGGGAAGAAGGTGCCCCTAGATCGACCAAAACCCTCTTATTGAAGTGCATGAGTTCAGGTTTTCAACCGAACACGCATCCCATCTGCATCGGACGCTTCGCTACGTACTTGCTTTCGATATTCAACCCCACTCATAACCGCGCGTCGATGTGTAAGGGATTTTTACACTGAACCGCATCTTCACTCGTAAAAAACTCGCTCCAAATCGCGGGCAATCACCGGAAAAACATTTCGGCTTGCCCTCATTACTCGTTAACACTCGTAACTGCGGGATCGTAGGAATCTACTTCCTCCTTCCCGCAATTTTCACTCGTAAAAAACTCGCTCCAAATTGCGGGGGTACCCGAGCATGGCCAAAGGGGCAAGGCTTAGGACCTTGTGACATAGGTCTCCGAGGGTTCAAATCCCTCCCCCCGCATCAATTACCGATTCTTTTAAAGAAATCTCTACAGTAACTCATGCACTTCAAGGTATTCGGAACCAGTTCCTCAATGTGCAGACTCCTTCTATATATACTTCGATGACGTCCTTGTCCTTTATCGGGCCAACTCCTGAAGGTGTCCCGGTAGCGATCAGGTCTCCGGCTTCCAGTGTCATATATTTGGTGATCTCCGCTATCAACTCCGGCACGGAGAACAGCATCTGGTCTATGGATGAGGACTGCATGACCTTTCCATTTTGCTTCAAGGTGATCTTAGCGTGTTCATCCACATCTTTAGCACTGACAACATAAGGGCCGAAGGGACACGCTTTATCGAAGGATTTCCCTCTCACCCAGTTCTGTTCAATCCTCTGGTCGTCCCGGTTCGAAAGGTCGTTTACACAGGTAAAACCTTTGACATATTGCATCGCCTCCCCGGCAGAGATGTTCCTACATCTCTTTCCGATCACCACACCCAGCTCCGCCTCGAAGTCTATCCTCTCTTTGCCGGGCAGTAGTGTTATTGTTTCTTCATGAGACGCGACGGTATTTGGTGTTTTCAAGAACAATGCAGGTCGTTCTGGTGTCTTCCTACCGGTCTCCTCGATATGGTCCTGGTAGTTCAGGCCAACACAGACAATTTTTGATGGTCTTGTTGGCGGAAGGATACTGACATCCGAAGGATCATACAACCTACTTCCAGCCTTGATCTCACCTTCCATGATAACACCTTCCTGTACCGCCCCACTGTTATCCTCGAATCTGACGTACTTCATAAAGATGTATGGAACACAGCACTAATGAATATTTTCCCAACAGAGCATGATCTAAATCAGACCCATTTTAAAGAATCGGATCATAGGATCTCCCAGTCATCGCCCTCAGGTATGCTGTGGTGTCTGACTGGTGTTCTATCCTGTACCCGGTTCTGCGGCTGCAGATCCTTCAAACGTACGAGGTTCCTAGATGAACGAGACATCGGTGCTTTCTCTTGGGAAGGCCTTTCGAATTGTATCTTCTTAAGGTCCCTCAGGTGCTGCTGTGTACTGTATCTCTTACCGTTGGCTTGTACCGGTCTTCTCGATTGCTGTCTAGATTGTTGGGGTTTTCTTGAAGGAGACCATCCTCTCTCAACTACCCCTGGACCGACAGTTTTTGACACATCGATGGTGACGGTAGGTTCTTTTTCCTTCAATGCTTTCGAGACTTCCCTCTTCTTGTCAACAGCGATGACTCCACCGATATATGCAAAGATACCGGTTATGATATAGCTGTTAGGTGAATACGGGAGACCCCCGATGATGGAACTGAAGAATGCTGTCCAGTACATTTCAAGAAACTCGATGTAAGGAGCTAAGGAAGAAACTTCCTGTGCCGATGCTAGAAGTGCTGCAGGCATGGCGAACCAACTCTCGACCTGCGCTGGAAAGAGCGCTTGGTTGACCGCAAAGTGAACCGCACCGATCACTACCAATCCGATGATAGCAGCCAACAATCCTTTTTTAGGTCCTCCAGTCCTGCGACCTCCGACATACCCCGCAAGCATAGGTCCGAAAAGAGGAAGCCACCAGAGCAGTGCAGAGAGTACGACAATGTACTTTACACCGCTCCAGAAATCGAAGGTGATCGCTCCAATTTCTTTTATCTTCTCAACTGTACCTCCTTCTTCTTCCTCGTTTGTTTTTATGCGAATTAGACCCTGTTCCAGCAACCTCTGCGTGGTTGGGTCAATCTTCCCATCCTTCTTCTTTTTTTTGAAGAACATCCTATCCCAGCTTTTACGTCTGACTAACGTCAGACAGTATATATTAGCACCTTTATCCTATATAATCTTTTGGATTACATCCCATACTCGTCATACATCATTAGGACAAGTCATTCACAGCCTTCTGGACGACCTTTAGATGCTCCTCTCCTAACTTCTCAGCGGTGATTTTATCTTTGGACTGGGAATAAACTCTGTATTTCGGTTCGGTACCGGAAGCTCTTATCAGTACCCAACCTTCGGGATAATAGATCTTCAATCCATCAGTATCGTCATACTCCTGCTCAGAAAATATTTCTTTTAGATCGGCTATGAGTTCTTCTTTCAGCTCGTCAGGACAGTACAATCCTCTCTTGTCCAGGGCATAATCGGGTAGCTCTGCTATCAACTCCGACAGCGCCCGTCCTTCCCTGGCGATCAACTCCACCACTTTGACCGCGGTCATAGGTGCATCACGACAGTATTGGTGATCTGCAAAGATCAGTCCTCCGTTCTCTTCTCCACCGAAGACAGCGTCGATCTCCATCATCTTTCTAGCAACTATGGGTGATCCTACCGCAGTGTATATCAGTTCTCCACCGTTATCCTTTACAACATCTTCCACACTGCTGGATGAACTCACCGGCGTTACAACTATTCCACCGTCGTTTTCCACTACCATCTTTTTAGCCATCAGTGTCAGGGTTTTGTCGCCGTGTAAGAAATTTCCCATCTCATCGAAGAATATGGCTCTATCTGAATCCCCGTCGTGTGCTATCCCAAGATCCGCACCCACACTAGTCACCATACTTTTTAGGTCAACAAGATTCTCCTCTGTAGGCTCGCTTTCATGACCGGGAAACGTTCCATCCAGCTGGGCGTTAAGTGTGATTACCTGGCATCCCAGATTTCTCAATAGATACGGTGTTGACAGTCCTGCTACACCGTTGGCACAATCTACCACTATCTTTAGTCCCGCATCTTTTACAGTATGCTCATCGACACTTTTCAGGACCGCTTCGTGGTACTTGTCCAGTGGATCGTCCTCTATCATCGAGCCTACTCTATCCCAGGGAACATATTCGAACTTCTTTGAGAAGTAGATATCTTCTATCTCCCCTTCGACGTCTTTCAGCAGTTCGGTACCGTCACCCGCAACTACCTTGATCCCGTTAAATTCGGGCGGATTGTGGGAAGCGGTTATCACCACGCCCATATCCGTATTTTCTCTGACATAGTACTGTATAGCCGGCGTAGGAGCCATACCGAGGTCCACCACGGACACTCCCGTGGACATCAATCCGCTGGCTACTGCGTATTTCAACATCTGGTTAGACAGTCTGCTGTCGGTCCCTATACCGACTCTACCTTCTCCCAACCATGTCCCGATCGCCCTACCCAGGTCTAAAGCAAGATCGACGTCCATGTCCTCGTTAACTATCCCCCTCACTCCGTTGGTACCGAAAAGCTCTCCCATATTCTATTCCACCTTCAACTTTTTATCCTTATGATCCTGGTCCACGATAACGGTGTCCGCCACAACACATCCTTCAAGATTCACCCCTTCTTCTATCATCACATCGTAACCGATTATGGAGTCCCGTATCTTGCACCCTTCATCGATCTCGACCCCATCGAAGATTATGGCGTTCTCGATATCGCTCTTTTCTATAGTACAGTCTTTACCAACGGAAACGAAATCACCAACATCTCCAGCAACGTAGCTTCTTTCACCTACGATGTGGTTGAAACCCTGTTCCTGCTGATATAACATCAAGAGGGTACGGTTGGCTTCCAGAAAACTTTCGGGTCTCCCGCAGTCGATCCAGTGACCTCCAAATTCGTAGCCGTAGAAGCCTTTGCCTATCAGCTGAGGGAATATCTCCCTCTCCATGGATACCTTTTTCCCTTCCGGTATGAGATCAAGGACTTCGGGTTCCAGGATGTAGTGACCGGCGTTGATCGTATTGGAAAATGCCTCCCATGCGTTCGGTTTTTCTTGAAATCTGGTTATCCGCCCTATATCGTCCAGTTCAAAAACTCCGAACTCCTCTGGATTGTCCACCTCCCATGCGGATATGGCAGCGACGGCTTCTCTTTCCTTATAGAATCTGTAATAATCCGCCAGATCGATACTCGAAATGATATCCGCATTTATGACAAAGAACGTATCATCGATATACTCCTCGACGTTCTTGACCGCTCCCCCAGTACCCATGGGCTTCGGTTCGTCAACCACGTGTATCGTCTTACCGGATGATTCGTACTCTTGGAAGTACTCTCTAAGCATATCTATCTTGTAATTTGACGCCAAAACTACATCGTCAACGAAATCCGGTAGTGAATCTACCACGTGCTTTATCAACGGTTTGTTCATTATCGGTAACAACGGTTTAGGCGTCGTAAAGGTCAGCGGCCTCATCCTTGTCCCAAATCCTCCTGATAGTATGACAGCTTGCATGCTTCAGAATAATGTGGTGGCTTTAATAAAGGTTGCGATTAAGTCACATCCGTTTTCACTGTTTCAGCACCTAGAAATCCCATGAACCTTTCTAACTCTCTACGGAACTCATCGTCGAAGACCTCTTCACGGATATCCTCTTCGAGGATGTAATGATTTTTTATCTCTAAGACCCGCTCCCTTTTCCTATAATAAGGTTCGATGATGGCCACATAATCTCCGTTGAAGAGGACTGGTAAACAGTAGTATCCATATATTCTCTCTTCTTTTTTCTTGTATATCTCCCAAACGTACTCATGTTCGAATATGGTTGAAAACAGTTCTCGATTCCAGAGCATGGGATCCAAAGGAGCTAGGAACCTGACGAATGGTCGATCTAAATCGTATGGGTCTTCCCAAAATGACCTGTCTTCTTGGTGAGCAAACAGATCCCCCTTCCAACCCTCGACCTCCAAAGAGAACACCTTTCCGTCATCCTCTAACATTTTTAATAAATCGGTGACTTCGCGTACACCTCCCACACTGCTCCATTGGGCGGATGCCTTAGAAGGGGAAACCAGCCTAGAAGCCCTCACGATCATCTCAGTTATTTTATATTTGGTTTCTTCATGATCCGGGGTCATCCTTTCCAGTACTTCGTTCGGTAATACCTTCTCAGCGGGTGTATAGTATTTTCTTCCACCTTTCCTATGTGAGATGACTATCTTACCTGCAAGCCAAAGATTTCTCAATATCCTGTTGCACATCTTCGTAGTTCGCCAGTCATGTTCACGGTTAGCCCCCATGTCCTTCAACTCTAGAGAACTGACCGGCACATCTTTCATGACGTCCAGGATATATTCGATATGCTCCTCTTGCTCATGGAAGAACGAACTCAGTTTTCTATCCTGTTTCTCCATGAGAGTTCTAAAAAAGGGATACGAGTCCATGGGAAGGATCGAGAGCATCTTACAGTAGTACTCAAAGAGCGTTCTGTCCTCGTACAATAACTCCCGCAGATATGAAGGTCTGTAATCTTCAACACGGCTGAAAAGGGTGAGGTCGTGGTTTTTACCGGCTGCATCTATGGGATCGACCTGGACACAAGATAACCGCTCCATCACCCGCTTTGTACCCTTCTTCTCCCTAGCCAAACGATCAAAACCGTGTACCCCGCATAGGATCCTACGTGTCTGCTCAGCGGTGAATTTCATCCTATCCGATATCGCCGACTAAAATAAATTGTTTCCGTTCACCCTTCATCATATGAACCTCATCCTCAACTCGTACTCACCATATTTCCTCTTCTTCTCGATATCGTACCCCATCTTCTCGAAAACTCTGAGCATCTTTTTATTATCCGCCAACACCTCTGCGGTGAATCCGTAGAGACCCTGGTTCTTGGCGATCATCGTCAAGTATTCTACCAGAGCGGTGCCCATGCCCAAACCCTGATATTCGTCCCTTATCATGACCGATATCTCCGCCACGTTCTGCCCCTCTTTGATGCGGTAGTCCGCCTCACCAACCATCCGATGTGGTCCTTCTATCTCGGGGTCGATGACCACTATGGCCATCTCTTTTTTGTAGTTTATCTGAACGAAGTCCTGTCTCCGTTCATGGGGCATATCCCTCCTGGGACTCATGAACCTCTTGTACCTGCTCTCGTCCGACAGAGAATAGAACAGGTCTTTCAGTAATTCATCATCGGTGGATTTCATGGGTCGGAAGATGTAATCCTTACCATTTATCTCCCTGACGGTCTCCAATTCATCGGGGTATCTGCCGCCTTCGTCCAGTACTAGGACCTGATCGGAAAAAACAAGGTTGTTCTCCTTCGCCTCTTTCAACAGCTTCTCCCGGAATTTAGGATGTGCGATATTGATGAGTTCCATGGCCCTCTGTCGTATGTTCTTCCCGTGGAGATAAGCCACACCGTACTCAGTGACCACATACTGCACATCCCCCCTCGTGGTGACCACTCCGGCACCTTCGTTGAGGTGCGTAACGATCCTGGATACCCGTCCGTCCTGAGCGGTAGAAGCCAGTGCGATGATCGATTTACCTTCTTTAGCGTAGGTAGCTCCACGCATAAAATCCGCATGACCGCCGATCCCACTGTAGAAACTGTATCCGAGTGAATCTGCACACACCTGCCCGGTCAGATCCACCTGCAGTGCCGTGTTCACAGCGGTCATCTTGTTGTTTTGAGCTATTATAAAAGGATCGTTGGTGTAATCCGTCGGTCGGAGTTCTATGGCTGGGTTATCATCCACGAAATCGTAAAGTTTCTTCGTACCCATAAGGAACGATGCCACACTCTTGCCCGGATTTATGTTCTTCTTTTTATTGGTAACGACCCCGGATTCCATCAGCTCAGCCAGATCTTCCGAAAGCATCTCGGTGTGGATCCCAAGATCGGATTTCTTGTCTAGATGAGAAAGTATGGCGTTCGGTATATTACCGTAACCTATCTGTACGGTGGCCCCGTTCTCTATCAAGCGACTCACATTCTTCGCTATCTTGATAGCGGTGTCTGTGGAAACCACAGGTTCGAATTCAAGTATGTCTTCCTCATGATACACTAGATAGTCTATATCGTCAACATGAAGGAAGGTATCACCGTGGACCCGTGGCATCTTCGGGTTGACCTGTGCTATAATTTTTTTTGAGTTCTCTACAGCCGGCTTGATTATATCCACCGCTACACCCAAACTCACCCAGCCGTGTTCGTCAGGCGGAGATACCTGTACAAGAGAAACGTCTAGGGGTACTCGACCAGATTTGAACAGTTCCGGTATATCCTTCATGAATATAGGTGTATAGTCAGCATCACCCCTACCCACTGCATCTCTGGTATTATCATCCACGAAGAATGCGTTGTGTCTGAACCTATCTTTGAATTTTTCTTCAGTATAAGGCGCCACGCCCAACGTTTGTATGTGGAATATCTCCGTGTCATAAAACTCGCTAGCCAGCTCCACGAGTTCCTGCACCAGGTGCTGTGGTTCCGCAGCCCCCGATCCTACGAATACTCTATCACCTCGACCTATAACGTCCAGGGCCTTTTTAGCCTCAACATAATCGATATCGTGTGGCATCTTGGTCTGACCTCTCATATGATGTATGTTGCACATCTGTAAATAACTTAGTGGTTCACAGATCGATATTCAATCTTGTAGTCACCTTCTCCTTGATCTTCTCGATCTTATAGTCGTCCTCGATGGTGGTGATGCTCTCCATGCGCTCTATCCTTTTAGCCGCCTCGTAGGTATCTAGAGGTACGACTATCAGGGGTATACCGGCTCTATCGGCTTTTGAGATTATATTACTTGGAGGGATGATATCGTTGGTGAGTATGACCCCGGATGTACCCTCTTCCAGTGAGGCCAATATGACATCCGACCTATCTCCTCCCGTCACCATCAGCTTCCTCTTCTTGAAGTAGTTAGGATTTCTCAGCATCTCATCCACGCTCAAAGCGCCGACGAAAACGTTTTCCACGATGTTGTTCAAGCCCGTGTGTCCGGCAACCACCTTTCCGAATAACATGTCGTTGATGAACTCAACACTGGTCAGATCGAACTCCTTTATCT
>PUPH01000116.1 GCA_003553085.1 Thermoplasmata archaeon | reverse complement strand
GTGATATCCTTCTTCAACAGCGAGGAGAAGGCGAGTATCCTGTTAAGTGTGCCTTCGATCTCCCTGACGTTGCTATCGATGTTCTCCGCGATGAATTCGATTATATCATGAGGAACGTTCTCCCCGTACTGTTCTATCTTCTTAGAGATGATATCGCACCGGGTCTCGAAGTTCGGAGGACGCATATCGACGACCAGGCCCGATTTGAACCTGCTGACCAACCGGTCCTGAAGAGAAGGTATCTCCTCCGGAGCTCGATCGCAGGCCAGAACTATCTGACCCCTGCGCTCCATGATACCGTTAAATATGAAATATATGTCCTCCTGTAGTTCAGGTTTATTGGCCAGGAACTGGATATCGTCCAACAGCAGGACGTCCACCTCCATGAGCTCATCGCGTACCTGGTTGAACTTGCCTTCTGTGGACATCTTTGAGAATTTTGCGGTGGTCGTGTATTCGACGGCGAGCTCGGGATGATTTTTTGTGATATATCGTCCTATGGCCTTCAGCAGGTGTGTCTTTCCCAGCCCGGACGGGCTGGTTATGAACAGTGGGTTGAAGGTGTCACCTGGAAGTCTGCTCACCTCCCTGGCGGCCGCATAGGCGAACTTGTTGTTGGGACCGACTACGAAGTTTTCATAAGAGTACTTTTCAAGGAACGGGGCCGGTCTCTCGGGAGGCATACCCTTACGCTCCTTGATCACCATATCATAAACACCTATCTCCTTCTCTTCGATCTCGCTCTCTTTCATCTCGTGCTCGATTATCCTCCGCTGCAGCTCGTTCTCCAGGTCCTTCTTCTCCAGGGCCTTCTCCATCTCTTTACGGTGATCCTCCTTTTCTTCTTCCTCTATCTCTTCTTCGATCACCTCGAGCAGTTCGTCCTGCTCCACCTGCTGATAGTAATCTTCACCGATCTGTTTGGAAGCGAGCTTACCCTTGGTAGAAGCTATCAGCGAGTCGATGTCCACGTTGGTGTGGACCTCGATCTTGAGTTTGTCCATGGATTCTAAGCCCTGTATCTTCTGCAGCGCGGGCATGCCATTGATCTCTTTATCTGAAGGGGTGTAAAGTAGTGCATTACGGGGCATACCGTCCTTTAAAGTGATGTATCCCTCCAACTGGTCTTCTACGGTTATAGCGAGATAACCATTGAAGGTATATTTTTTTAATTTCGATAGAAGGGACTGAAGATTTCCAGCCCCTTTTTTCTCCTGTATTTTAATTCCCGGAGGAAACTCTGCTCTTGCCAAGGCGTTAGGGTATGGGTGCAATGTATTAAATATGTTTTCTCCGACCCAAAAAAACATTACAGCCGATATCATATGGGGCGTTATGAAGGTGCAGTTCACCGTATGTCCCACGTGCAGATCGTCCTTTTACCATAAGGTATTCGACGAAGGAACAAACGACGTTAACTGTCCTTACTGTCGTTACCATTTCAGAGTTCCTTTTGACCGAAGACACGTACGTGAAGTCGATTACTACTGGGAAGTTTACTCGGGACTGTACTCACCTTTGAACGAGGGGGGAGGTAGAAAAAAGCATCTGACCGCAGTGGGCCTCATCCTTCTGCTGACCATCCCATTCATAATGCTGCCATTCTATTACATGATAGCACCGGGATTCCTTTCAGATCTTTCCAGAGCCAACCTATCTATGTTCATAGGAGCTTTCTTGGCGTTGATCGTATTCTTACTGTTCATCGTGATCGGAGCCTACAACTCTTTGAAAGCACGATCCTTTGCACTCACACTTTCCGGAGGGATATTCTCTCTACTGGCAACGGGTTTGAGCGGGATGATCATAACACTCCCTGCATTCAGAAACACATTTGTACGGAGCGGGTGCTCCTTGATGTTCATCCCTCTATTACTGTCTCTAGTCGCTATCTTCCTGTGCATCAGCAACCGAAAGCGTTTTTCATTGGGTTACTGAGGGATGTAGAGGTATATAATGTAAAGGAAGTAGAGTGCTACCATTATCCCGCCTTCAAGTTTTGTGATGACCTTACCGGTATATGAGAACACCGTCAGTATCAACATCACCGCCACCATCACGAGTATACCGGTATATAGTGTGTAAGAGAAGGGGAGTGGTGTTATCAAGGCACATATACCCAGTACCAGCAGTATGTTGTAGTTGTTGGCACCGATGACGTTCCCCAGGGATATATCTCCCACGTCTTTCTTCGAGGCCACGGTGGCGGTGGCCAGCTCAGGTAATGAGGTTCCGAGTGCGATGATCGATAAACCCACGATACCTTCTGATATACCGAAGGTAGTTATGTAGAATTCAGCCGAGTATATCATCAACTCGGCACCGATGATGACTCCGACTATACCTATGACGATCTTTACCGCCTCTATGTTCACCCTATCGTCGTAGAGTACTTCACGATCCTCATGCCGCCTGGTTTTCATGGTGGTCCATATGAGAAACCCTGTGTAGAGAGCGAACACCAGCAGTAGAACGATACCCTCCCATCTTGCTATCTTACCATCAAGGCTGACGATTACCAACAGTACGGCCACGGCCACCATCAGCGGTAACTCCCTACCGAAGATGTTCTCCTT
>PUPH01000004.1 GCA_003553085.1 Thermoplasmata archaeon | reverse complement strand
TGGAATGGTATAAAGAGAACACGAGTAAAGACCCCGAAAGCGACAAGATATTCGTGGGCAGGCTAGCCGACGAGACAAAACCAGAACTTTCCAAAGATATATACGATCAGATCCGAAGATGTGGAGGTGAACCGATATGATCAAGATCCGCATCGGAGGTTGGGCAGGACAGGGTACCGTTCTGGCCGGGAGGATATTGGCCACATCCCTGGCACTCGAACAAGGTATGAATGTCGTGCAGAAAAGGTCTTACTCCGCTGCAGTGCGGAGCGGAATATCTTATTCAGACATCATCGCTGACGAGCAGCCCCTCGATGAGCTCGTTGTAGATTCACCTGATCATCTCATCGTACTCTACCAAAAAACACTCGATGAATGGAAAGACATCGCCTGTAGGAGCGGTAGATTGATAGTGGATACAACCAGGGTCGCGGATACCAGCGGGATAGATTGTGAGATAGTGAAGATCCCCGCAGGTACTATAGCACAAGAACTGGGGACCTCTAAAGCCGCTAACATGGTATTATTAGGTGCCCTGGCAGCATCATCGGAGGTGGACCTCGATTCACTGAAAAAAACTGTGAGTAAAAACCTACCCGAGAGGTACAGAGAACTCAATCTAGAGGCTCTCCAGAAGGGATACGAATACGTGGTAGAGGGAAAACCTTAATATCGTAATAACTGTAAAGGTGTTGAGTGAAGATGGAAAACGAAGAAACGGTATCTTGGAAAGAGATCAAGAATGCGGAGGAAAAATTCCGAAGTTTGATCGATAGGCGGAACGAGCTCAACGACGAAGGAAGGTTCTTCAGAAAGGAAAGAGATTCTCTGAACGACCAGAAGAAGAAACTTCGTAAATCCTTGGACGAAAATAGAGATATGAGGGATGAGTTGGTAAAGAAGGCCAAGGAACACAAAAAGCAGAGGAACGAGTACCAAAAGAAGGCCAAAGAGTTGATAGCTTTCAAGAACGAAAAGAGGGATAAACTCGTGGATAACTTACCTCAGAAAGTTGAGGAGATCCGCGGGGAGATAAAGTCTATGGAATTAAAGCAGCAGATCACCCCTCTCTCCTTGGATGACGAGAAAGAACTGATCGATAAGATCAAACTCCGTCAGGTTGAACTCGAAGAAAAAACCGCCCTCCTAGAAGAGCAAGATAAGATAGCTGAAGAGATCAGTAACCTCGATGAAAAGATAGACGAGCTGTTCAAGAAGGCCGACGAGGAGCATGAGATGGTGGTCGAGTACTCGAACGAATCTCAGAAATATCATGATAAGGTTTCCGAAATATACGACGAATTGAACGAACTATCTAGGGAATCTGACGATTGGCACAATAAATTCTTAGAAGTTCGCGAGAAAGCGGACTACTACCATAAACGGGCCATGGATATGAAAGAAGAGGTCCTGGGGATGAAACAGGCCAAGAACGAGGAGCGTCGAAAAAGGATGGAAGCCCTCTTAACACAGAACCGAACTGTCGAACAGGAACTTTACGATAAAGAAAAACTACGAGAAAAAGAGAACGAGGCCTTGGAGAAACTGCAGAAAGAAGGAAAGATCGAGATGTGAGGTCCTCCATGGTAAAAGTATTGGTAACCGGTGGGTGTGGGTTCATAGGTACCAATCTGGTATCGTACTTGCTTGATCACACGAACTGGGAGATCAGCGTGATAGACGACCTGAGTGAAGGAAAAAAAGAGTATCTTACGTCAATTTTCAATTATGATCCTGAAAGGATATCTTTTGTTGAAGGCGATATAAGGGATGAAGATGATGTGGAACAGGCCATAACCGGGTGTGATCATGTTGTTCACTTAGCAGCGCAAACAGATGTTATCGCCTCCATAAACGCGCCGTTCAAGGATGCTGACATCAACGTCACAGGGACCCTCAACATGCTGGAAGCATCTCTAAGACACGGTATCAAAAGGTTTGCTTTCGCATCCTCCGCCGCGGCGGTAGGGGAACATGCCCCTCCTGTCGACGAATCAAAGATCCCCAAACCCATTTCACCTTATGGTGCGAGTAAGTTGACGGGAGAAGCCTACTGCAGTGCTTACGCAGGTAGTCACGGCATGACATCAACGGCACTGCGCTTCGCCAATGTTTACGGTCCCAACTCGTGGCACAAAGGTAGTGTAGTAGCTGAATTCATCAAAACCATTATCGATGGTAAAAGACCGGTTATATTCGGTGATGGTGATCAGACAAGAGATTTCGTACATGCTGCCGACATATCATCGGCCATCAAACTGTCGTTGACCGCCGAACTTCCATCTCCCTTCGAAGTGTTTCAACTGGGAACGGGTACGGAAACGTCCGTTAACCAGTTATTCAGTATCGTTGAAGACGCTTTGACGGACAAAGGTATAGAAGTTCCATCGCCTAGATACGCTCCCGCTAGAGCCGGAGAGATTTATCGCAATTACTGTGATATCAGCAAGGCGAAAGATATCTTAGGCTATACACCCGATCATGATATAGAAAAAGGTATCCAAAGTTCGGTAGATTGGTTCACGGATTAAACTAGGGCGATCTGATGAAGCTATTAATCATCCCCACCACGGACTGGGTAGGGCACCC
>PUPH01000088.1 GCA_003553085.1 Thermoplasmata archaeon | reverse complement strand
TTGGAAAGGGAAGATGTTCAGGGACGTATCCTCGAGATCGACGTATGGGTGCTATGTCATCCCCATGGACTCGTATAAGTGAATCGTCGATACGGTTAGCTATCTTTCTATCATGCAGCAGGAAGTGATCAAGCTCCAATGAGAAGGCATCTTCGTTTTCGATGATCATCGGTTCTCCAGGGATGTTGGCGCTGGTCATCACCAGGGCATTTAGATCGGTCAATTCGAAGATCAGATGGTGTAAGGGGGTATAAGGGAGCATGACACCTACTGTCGGGAGACCGGGAGCCACCAGTTCCATCAGGTCGTCATCTACGTTATTTTTCTCGTATATCATTATGGGACGTCTCGATCCGGCGAACACATCCTTTCTACTGACCTTTACATATCTCTTGGCGGTTTCAACGTCTTTGACCATGATGGCAAAGGGTTTTTCCGGACGACCATACCGTTCCCTCAATTCAGGTGTACTCTGTAGTCTGCATGCGATATGCATCCCGCCCCAGCTCTTGGCCACGGCTATCTCACCTTCCTCCATCAATCCGGCGAATTCCGCCACACCACCGACTATCTCCTTATCCTTGTTGTAGAGTGTATAACCCGGTCCACAGTCGGTACAGGAAGTGGTCTGTGCGTGGAACCTCCGGTCCCCAGGATGTTCATATTCTCTTTTACATGCGTCACACATCTTGAAGGGTGACATGGTGGTTTTTTTCCGGTCATATGGGAGTCCTTCTATGGCTGAATAACGTGCGCCGCAGTTCGTACAGTTGATGAAGCTGTAATGGTAACGTCGGTCCTGCGGATCCCTCAACTCATCTAGGCAATCATCACATAGCGCCGTATCTACGGGTATGGTAGATGTACGGGACCCTTCTGAACTCGGTATGATACGGAAGTCGTTCTCTACGACATCCGAATCCTCAACGATCACCTCCTCTATCTTCGCCAGGGGAGGGAGTTCTCTCTCCAATTCCTCTAAAAAGAGTTCTTCGTTTTTATCTATGAGAACCTCCACCTCGCTTCCCAGGTTTTTGACGTACCCTTTAGCTCCCAATTTTCTTGCCACTCGGAATACCGTGGGTCGAAAACCCACACCCTGTACGGTACCTCTGATCACCAGGCGCATACCGGTAAGATAGTGATGGGGTAATTATGATTTTTGCTGTTGAAAGATATCAGTCTGACTTGCTCGGTAATCCTGTGTTAACTTTTTTGTGGTATGCATCGATGATATCGTTACGTGATATGATACCCACCAATTTATCAGGGTCTCTTTCAGAAACCACCGGTACTATGTTGGCATCGTGTTCCAGTATGATCTTTAAAGCATCGAACATGTTTTGATTTTCCGTGACCTTGATCTCCACTGGATCCATCACTGCTCGTACATGTATCTCTTCGTAGGTGTCGGTTATACCGTCCATTATCTTGTGATAACGTACCATCCCCACCATCTCCTTGGAAGATTTACGGATGACCGGTAGATAGGTGAAGTCGTGTTTCTGAGCGATGTCCCTGGCTTCTAGAAGTGTATCGTTCTCGTTCACCGTGATCACGTCAGTGGTCATGTGATCGCCGACCTTTACCTCTTCTAACACGATGGTATCCTGGATCGAATCGATGTCCACTCCCCTTCTCAAAAGTTTGGTTGTGTAGATGTTGCGCTTCTGTATATGGTTGGTTACAACCGTACTCACGATACATGCGAAGATAAGTGGTAAGAATATCTTCACATCACCGGTCATCTCGAATAAGATTATTATGGCCGTCAGGGGTGCATGGGTGGCACCTGCGAATATAGCTCCCATCCCGATTATGGCGTAGGAACTCGGATATCCAGTGGAGTTTGGAAAGAGTGTGTGCACAATTTTTCCATAAGTGCTACCAAGCATTGCACCTATGAATAGACCTGGAGCGAAAATACCTCCAGAACCACCGCTACCCAATGTTAAACTGGTGGCGAAGATCTTGGCAAAACATAAGGTCAATACGGTATAAAAAGGAAGATTATCGTACAGCGCTGCAGTCATGACGGGATAACCTGTGGCTAGAACTTGATGTACATAGAGTGCTAATAATCCTAGTGCTAAACCACCTAGGGCGGGCTTTATGAATTCAGGGAAAGGTATCATCTCGAAGAAATCTTCAGATTTGTAAAGGAGATTTCCATAGAATAGAGCGACCAAACCGGCGACTAACCCTAATCCCAGATAGGTAAAGACCTCCCAATAGCTGACGAGTTGGAGTGTGGGTATATCGAAGATATAACCCCTCTCGGGGAAAAACAGATTGGCTATGGCATTTCCCACGATGGATGCTATGATGATGGGGGCAAAATTGTGAAGTCGTATCTTCCGCAGGATCACCTCTAAGGCAAAGATTATACCCGCTAAAGGTGCATTGAAAGTACCTGCTATACCTGCAGCTGCACCTGCGGCTAGTAAAGCTTTTTTATCTTCAGGTGTAAAATTAAGGAACTGTCCCAGTGAGGATCCGAAGGATGCTCCGATCTGTACTATGGGACCTTCTCTTCCTGCCGATCCCCCAGACCCTATACAGATGGCCGACATAAAAGCTTTCAAGGGGGCGACCCTGCCTCGTATATTTCCCCCCTTCAAAGCGACACCCTCCATGACTTCCGGCACTCCGTGTCCCTTTGCTTCAGGAACGAGGTATGTGATGATAGGCCCTATGATAAGCCCACCTATGGCTGGTATCGCAAGTCGATAATACCAAGGAAGAGCGAGGACGGAATCTAGGAAAGTATCGGTAGATGTTGCGCCGTAAAACAGATACTTGATCCCAAGGATAAGATAATGAAAAAATACCGCTCCTAGACCACCTATTATACCTATCAGGGTACCTAGTATGGTCAAACGAGTGATACAAGGATCTCTGAAAAATTCTTCCCACCATCTGAAACTTTTGATATCCGAACTATCCGGTAAATCTATCTTCAAAAAACACACCCCATCGGTTTACAAAATACATCTGCCTTCCAACCTTGCCAGAGGTCATCAGCTTTACCCATATATAGGGAGCCATTCATTTGGCAAAGTTACCTAATTGGGGTATATATACTTTTCGTGCCGATAAGAAGCTTGGCACTGTAAAAGCTGCAGCACCTATAGATAAAAGTGTCCAGATCAGGATGATAAAAGAATATCTTCTGAACCGTGATAAATCCCATCTATAGGATCATATGGATTTATCGATATCAGAACATCTTGTTCTTTATCTCTTTGATCTGTTTTATGTTGGTGTCGATTTCATTGATCTTTTCCTTTTCTTGCTCTTCGATCTCCTCTATTATTTCATCTATGGGTTTTTTCAGACTGTAACCGTGTACCGGTCTGCCTCTGCCTTCAGTTGGTATGTCCCGCTTTTTGATCCAACCCATCTCTTCCAATTGGTTGGTAGCGATGGAAACCTCGGGCTGCCTTAGTCTGGTATTGTCCTCAATTGTCCTGCTCTGTGTTTCCTCGTGCTCCGCTATGAACACCAGTGTTCTAGCTACATCTTTGTGTAATCCTGTTTTTATCAGTCTCTCGACCAATTCGTCCGCCAGGCCTTCTTTTGCCATTTGATAACACCTATACTCGAATTATCCGCATTTACTATATATAACTTTCTATATGACATCAATCGCTTCGAGTGGTGTGATCCCGTTGTTTCCGGGTTCCGAACATGGGAGATCAAAATCTCTCTTTCAGGTGCTTATCGATCTCGGAGATGTCTTTTTGTTTAGATCTAAAAAGCTCTTTTTCATCTTCCGTTGATGGTCTAACGACGAACTCACAACGATCATCCCCGGCCGGCATGGCTTTCCTGTGTACCTGGATATGTTCATCGTTGAATGCCATGTATTTGACGGGATCCACATAACAATATAGTTTACCTAGATCCTCCTCACCATAGCGGCGCCACAATTTACCCATGGCACAGCCGTAGAGTTCCATGCTGTCTTCAGTTTCTTTGAGGGATGAATGCATCCCGAACTTCGGTATCCTGAATGCATCGCCCTTGCTGAAATTCTCTGGTGTCGGTTCCATCCCCTTCTGTTCGATCTCCTCCCTCCTCTTCTCACCTATATTTCTACCATAATCTTCGATGGCTTTTAGGATCAATTCCTTCCCACGTTCTTCCCCGAACTCACCGACTAGCATCTTTGCATAGGATAGGTGGAGTAGTGCCAGTCTTTGACTAACCAGCTCTACCTCTTTTGCAGCCTCCTCTAAAGTGATGGTCTCTTCAGTCATATTTTAAATAGATAGATCGAAAGGAAATAAGATTTTTCACGGTATCGGATCTAATTACATCAAAGTCTGCGTCGAGTATGCGGATTTAATAGGATGATAAATAAATCGGTGAGTATTATTAGAAAATTATAAATAAGACTGACAACGTATTACTGATGATGTACCAAGAGATCAAGGTCTTTTCCATCGTATTATTACTTCTCATGTCCGTTTTCCTTTCAGGCTGCTTCGATGAGGATGATGACGATATCGTTTATGAATACCCGGATGTCTGTCGCGAGGATAAATTACCCTTAGATATATCCAAGCGAGGCCCCGAAACCGACCATCATCCTCCGATCCTACATTCGGACGAATTCGAAGAACCGGTACCTCTGCCGTATCCAGTCAACACCGCCGGTGCTGAAGACTCACCGTTCATAACACCTGACGGTAATACACTGTACTTCTTTTTCACGCCAGACGTGAGGGTACCTCCCGAAGAACAGATATTGGACGATGTCAGTGGAGTCTGGGTGACCCATAAGACCGGAGACACATGGAGTAAACCCGAAAGGGTGTGGCTCCAGGAACCGGGAAAACTGGCCCTTGACGGTGCGGTTGCTATACAGGATGACGAGATGTGGTTTTGCTCGGCAAGAGAAGGTTACACCGGTGTAAACATGTTCACTGCTCGATGGGATGGTGAACGCTGGGTGGATTGGACTTATTCAGGTGATCGTTTGATGAAGGAATTACAGATAGGTGAGGTACATCTCCATGGTGACGACCTCTACTTTCACTCCGATCGCCCCGGCGGTAAAGGAGGTAGAGACATCTGGATGACTACCAGGAGTAACGGGGAATGGTCCGAGCCAGTGAATATCGAAGCAGTCAATACCGCTGCGGATGAAAATTTACCCTTCGTATCTTCCGATGGTGAAGAACTCTGGTTCACAAGAACTCACCTAGGGACCCCTGGGATCTTCCGTTCGCTGAAGGTAGATGGAGAATGGCAGGAACCGGAGATGATAGTAACCAAGTTCGCTGGAGAACCGACCCTGGACGATGCGGGCAATCTCTACTTCGTCCACCATTTTTTCGAAGACGGCGTTATGATCGAAGCCGATATCTACGTAGCCTATAAGAAGTGACCCCATCGATCGTTCTCGGTATCACAGAGAGGTAAAAAGTTTATATTAAATGCTGTATTCCTTGCGAATATGTCGTTTCAACAGATTGTTAACAGGCTGAAAGAAGAGAATGAGGTTCTCCTGATAGCCCACAATTATCAAAGAGGGGAGATCCAGGATGCTGCGGACTATGTTGGCGACTCCTTCGGCCTTGCACGTAAGGTCGCTGAGATGGACGTCCCCAACGTCGTATTTTGTGGTGTTGATTTCATGGCCGAGTCCGCGGTCATACTCAACCCAGAGAAGAAAATAATCCATCCAGAACCCATGGCAAGATGTCCAATGGCAGCCATGGTTGACATAGACAGGTTGAAACGATACCGTGAAGAGAACCCCGAGGCAGCTGTAGTTTCCTACGTTAACACTAACGTCGAAACTAAAGCATATTCGGATATATGCTGTACATCATCTAATGCGATGAAGGTTGTCCGGAGTTTGGAGGAAGAGAAGGTCCTGTTCCTACCGGATAAGAACCTAGGTAATTACATCACAAGATTCGTAAAGGACAAGGAGATCGAGGTGTGGGAAGGGTATTGTGGAACCCATGACAACATAACACCAAAAGATATCACGGATCTGAAAGAACTATATCCTGACGCAGAAGTTATAGTCCATCCCGAATGTCGTCCGGATGTGGTGGATATTGCAGATCATGTAGGCTCAACAGCTGGGATCTTGAAAAGGACTATAGAGTCGAGCTCAAAAAGGTTCATCATAGGAACCGAGGTCGAGATGGGGCACCGGTTGAAAAAGGAATCTCCTGACAAAGAATTCTACTTCCCGGGTAACCCATTTTGCAGTAACATGAAAATGATCACCAAGGAAAAAGTGATCAGGTCTATGCAGGACCTCGAACCGGTGGTAACCGTGGATGAGGACCTCATAGAAAAAGCTCGCATACCTCTTGAAAGGATGATCGAAGTGGGTAGAGGAGATTGAAAGAGATAGAAACGGTAGTCACGGACCTAGATGGGACATTGGCCCATGATCATAAGATAACAGATGAAGATAGGCTGGCTTTGGATCGAGTTCTATCTGCCGGTATACCGGTGATCACGGTGACCACCAGGATGAGGTGTTCTGCTTCGAGTATACTCAAAGGAACGGGTGTGGCGGATCATCCTGGAGTATGTCTGAACGGGGCGCATATATTGGGCCCTGGCTGGGAGTCGAGTGATTGTAAGGAGTTATACGGTAAAGAGTTGGATATGAACGTGGCCACATCCATTGCAGACTACGCAGATGAGAAGGATTACGAGATCACCACCATATTCAAGGAAAAAAAGTACTGGAAAAAAAGACGGGATAGAGGTGCGGACCTCTTAGAGGAAGATAAAGTGGCGGTTCTTGTAGATCGTAACAGCCAAGCTATCGAAAACGAACCTCCCATCAGCTTCATGATGCACTCTGAGATCAACGGCCGGGTAGGTTTGAAGGATATGGAAGATTTCGTTCAGAAAAGTTTCTCTGACCGTACGACCATCCACAGACATCATCGGCTGGGAGAATGGGTTGCTATAACGGTTTACCCTTCTGAGATAAACAAAGGTTCTGCATTGGAGATATTGTCCGACCTGGATATCTTGGACTTGGAGACCGTGCTGGCCATAGGCAATGATCATGTAGATCTACCGATGATCGAGATCGCCGGTATGGGCATAGCTATGGAAGATTCACCGGAGGAGGTCAAAAAAAGGGCAGACGATATAGCACCTTCATGTCTAAAAAGTGGCTTCTCATGGGCTATGAACCACTACGTACTTAAGTAAGAGTAGGAAAAGATTATTTAACCCCTGTTGTTGCAGTAGTCGGTAACCATGAAATTGAAGGAGATTTACGAACTAGCGATCGAGATGGGAAAGCAGGTCGATCCACGGGGTGAAGAAACTGTTAACAAGATCATAGAAGACGAAAAAGAGAAGTATGAAGATCTTGAGGGGAAGGATAAAGAGGTTTTCGACAAGCAGCGCCTGGAAAATCCATTTCAGGACACCAGGGTCCTATATGGAGACATGGATCAAGAGATACGATCCGTTATGGTAGGTGTCGACTTCACAACGGGAGAAGTTGTACTCGCCGATAGGATGAACGAGAAAGGGAAAAAAGTAGACCTGATGATCAGTCACCACCCGAGTGGTCTGGGTATAGCTGGACTGCACGAAGTGATGCATCTTCAAAAAGATGTGCTTTACGAATGGGGGATCCCCATCAACATAGCTGAATCGTTGATGAATGAGAGGATAAGAGAAGTGGAAAGAAGGATCAAAGGTCGTAATTATAATAAAACATTAGACGCCGCTAAACTCATGGACATACCTTTTATGTGCGTACACACTCCAGCTGACAACCTGGTCAACGACCACCTGAAGGGATTGATAGAGGAGAATGAATTAGATACCGTCAAAGATGTTATAGATATGCTCAAAGACGTTCCCGAATACCATGAGGCAAGGAAATACGGCAGCGGACCATTCGTGTTGATAGGAAGCGAGGACCGAAAAGCTGGAAAGGTGGTCATCGAGATGACCGGTGGAACCGAGGGGTCAAAAAAATCTTATGAAAAGATGGCACAATCAGGAGTAGGAACCGTGATAGGTATGCACCTCAGCGAAGAGCACAGAAAGGAAGCTGAAAAACATCATCTTAATTACGTGATCGCCGGTCACATGGCCAGCGACTCCGTAGGGCTGAACCTGTTCCTGGATGAACTGGAAAAGAAGGGAGTCGAGATAATTCCATGCAGCGGGTTCATCAGACATTCACGTAACAAATGATAGAAGTCAAGGAACTCAAGAAGAATTACGGGAACTACCAGGCACTCAAAGGTGTCTCACTCGAAGTTCATCCCGGCTCAGTCTTTGTACTGCTGGGCTCCAATGGAGCAGGGAAGACTACACTGATCAAAATACTCACCGGTTTACTCCGTTCCAGCGGTGGTGTAGCACTCATCGATGGGTTCTCCGTGTGGGATAACGTTGAAGGAAGAGAGCGCTTTGGGTATATGCCCGAGCATCCCCACCTATACGATAGATTGACAGGTAGAGAATTCCTGGATGTGATGGGATCTCTGAGGGGAGTAGAGGAAACGAAGTTAAGCCAAAGGATCCAAATACTGTCCGAACAACTAGAGCTCGATAGAGTTATCGACAGCGAGATCAGCAGTTATTCCAAAGGGATGAAACAGAAGGTGCTTTTCGCCAACTCTTTGATAAATGATCCTCCAAACCTGATACTGGACGAACCAACAAGCGGATTGGATCCCAGGTTCACAAGGTATATCAAGAGGCGAATAAGAGGAGAAGCTGCCGAAGGTAAAGCCATCCTTATGAGTACACATATCACTTCCATCACCGAGGATATCGCCGATAAGGTCGCTATAATCGAAGAGGGGCGTATAGTCGCTCATGGTGGCGTTGGAGAGCTTTATAATAAATACGATTGTGACACTATAGAGGAGGTTTTTGTAGAGGTGGTCAATCACGTCAGGTCAAATAATTGAGATGTTTTCCACAGAGATCATAAGATCGTACAGGGTCAGTAGATCGAAGATAAGTGAACATCCTTTCATGACACTATGGTTCCTGATCCTCCTTATAGCCGGTATATGGATGACACTCATTGTCATCGTTCTGATAGCGGAGATGGATGAACCTTTCATCAACCCTACACGAAGAGACATACTTTTCTCCCTGTTTTTCATTCTGATGGCTAAGGCCTCTGCAGAAACTTCAGAGGACAGTTTGAGAAACCATTCTCTAAAGTACTATTTTGTTACACCGATACGAACGGTGAAGATCGCTCTTTCCCGCTTGTTGAAGGTGTTCTGGTATAACCTCGCGTTGATAGCTTTTGTGATGTCCTTAGTAACACTCCTTATACATGTTCAGGGCATCACTCTACCTGCGGACAGTATGTTCTTCGTTAAACTATATGCATTGATCATCCTTGCACCCTGCGTAGGTTTTAATCTAGCGGTTTTTTCACATCAAGCATCGTTGAAAGATAAGATCATACTCGTATCCGTTTATGGACAGGTCCTTACGTTTGTCTGGACGATACTGCACCCGTCGTTGAGTCCATCAACTCAATTGGTGCTCATAGCAATATTACTACTATACTCTGTTTTTATCACACTCATCACCACCCCCATGTTCAAAAACGCATGGATCTCAGGGATCAAAGGTAAAAATCACAATGTACTTCGATTCCATCGTCGGAAGGACTTTTTACCATCCATCATACCACCAGGGATAAGAAAAGTAGCTCAGGGAGAGATACTGAGAAGATGGAGAAACCGTCAGATACCCGCGACAATAGGCGTCAACCTGATCTTGAGCATCGGTTTACTGTTCATCTATAGGCAGCTCGGTCCTGATCCGGATATCGGACTGGATCTAGGCAAGTACTTTTATCCCGCATTGATCGGTATCACGATATACACGGGGATCGTCGTCCACAGCGTGATACCTTCGCTCACCTTATTCAGTAGGGATGGGAACAGGTTATGGGGATTTCGTACAGCACCTTTAGACAGTCGGAGTTTGGTATGGGGCAAGGCCAGTTCATCCCTCTTATTCTCTCCTTTGAACAGCTTGGTACTGGTGTTGCCGATCACGATGGTGCTAGAGTATCCACCTATATTCATTTTATTCGCTCTGGCCGCTTCGTTCTGCATGTACTTTCTGTTCACCGGTATCGGTGTACTGATGGGGGTGGTCTTCCCCAATTTCGACGAAAGCAATAGAGGAGCGCCCGATGTCATGACGATGTACTCAAGTTTAATGTTCTGTCTTATAACTGGTACCTTTTTCTTAGGGATACCGACTGCTGTCTTCCAGATGGATCGTATCCTTGGCCTTTTGACCTGCATCTTCTTTGCAGATATGGCAGCATTGGTGATGGTGATCCTTTTCAAGATGACTGGAAAGAGGTACAGCGATATGGAAGTTAGTATGTGAGCATACAAAATCATATTATAGCGCACTATCACTACTATGATGTATGAAGTTACTTCTATGCATAAGCGGTGCGTCGGGAGTTGTTTACGGTGAAAGGCTGCTTCGTGTACTCTCTGAGATGGAAGATGTTGTAGTGGATCTTGTCATATCCAATGCTGCAGAACAGATGATAGAGTTAGAGTTGGATGTTGACAAGGAAGAGTTGTCATCTTTAGCCCACAACGAATTTAAGCCTGACGAGATGGACGCTCCCCCGGCATCGGGCAGTTCTCTTTACGATGGGGTGATAGTCATCCCCTGCTCTGTATCTACCCTTTCAAAGATAGCTACTGGAGTGGCGGACAATCTGATAACCCGTTCCTCAGCAGTAGCTTTAAAAGAAGGAAGAAAACTGATACTAGTACCCAGGGAAACTCCTCTGTCCAAGATACATCTGGAGAATATGGTGGCTATAAGTGAAGCGGGAGGTATAGTCCTGCCGGCGTGTCCCGCTTTCTATGGAGATCCTCAAGATATCATGGATCTGGTAGATTTTGTAGTAGGTAAACTACTTGACTGTCTCGGATTAGAGCATGGAGTTTACAAACGTTGGGATTGATCAATTTTCCCTTAGATCTTCGACGTGATCGAACTCCTTCGAGATTATGCTTAACTCAGCCTCTGAAAGTGATGAGGGATCGAGATGAACAAGATAAGTAGTGGAATTGACCGAACAGGTGTCGGTTGACTTTTTTAGGAACTTGGACACGTTTTCAAAACCGTTCTCCACTATGAGATATTCCAATCCATCGAGTAGAAGAACACCCCTCTCGAAGTCGTTAGCAAAATTCGCTATAGATCTTGTAAGGTCAAATTCTAGCCTGGTAGGATCTAATACATCGTGTTCAGAGGAATCATGGTCGGTAAGCCATTGTATTTCGACATCGGTCAGATTGAATTTTTCACGAACCTTGTTAGGGATCTTGGTGGTAACGATCAGACCAGGTAACCCCTCCTCTAGGAAATCGGTAAATATGGAAAATACATGGTTCCCTTTATCTTCCAGTATAAGATAATTATATCCTTCTTTGAGCTTCCTCTGTCTTTGACCGCAAGAGGGACATTTGACCACAACAAGATTCTTCTCCAGAGGTATGGTGAAGGTTTCTTCACAAAATTTACATGTGTGTTTTTTAACCGAAGGTTTTTTTCTCTTCACTGTTTTTACCGGAGTTATCCTAGACTTTTTCTTAGGAGGTTTGATATATTCTTCAGGGATATCTTCCGCCTTTCTTGAGTAGAAGAATTTTGATATGAATATGCTGGCCACCAATAATCCGGCTGAGATGATGATGAGATATAATCCACCGATGAACAGTGGTCCCATGGCAGGTATAAAATAGAAAACGAGTATAAGGATTGACATGATCCTCGCGGATATGTGGGTCAAGCCGTGTTTCTCAGCTCTCGATCTTTTTGATGGATGATATATGTCTCGATACTTTTTGAACTGATTTTTTGGGAATTTTACCGTAAAATATGCAGAGACCGCAGCTATCACAAACAACAGCTGGGGGTTTTCGATGATATTGAACTGCTTCCACATTATAGTTGCATTCGGTTCGTCGTAACCGTCATACTCTACCGAGTAATGAAGAAGGTTGCCCGCAGGGGTTCTGATCACGTACAGGGTGCCATCATCGTAATCGGGCTGATAATAGCTGTGTGTCCCGACCACGTAAGTCCAATGGGACAGTTTTGATCTACCGGTCCATTCTACTCCATGTCCATAATATACTATCAATTCGTCGCCTTCCTCCAACGCTACACCGCTAGCATCTACAGAACCATCCGAAGTGATAACTATGTTGTCATCTGGATGCATCACCGTTCGGTTACCATCGGGATGGAATATGACCGCTCTAGCTTGAACCTCACCATCGTTTACCAACAGGTTTGAGTGCTCTAATTGAAATTCCATGGTGTCGGGGATAGTAGCGTTCCTCGCTATCAATACATCGTACCTAGGTATGATGATGGAATCGAATATTGCTGTCATCACCCTGTGATCAGCAAGGTTCAGCTCGAACTCATCCGTCCCGGGTGTTTCATGGAAGCTGATGGTGAATTTAATCTCTATCGACGATGTGTCATCAGCTGTACTACCAACAAGACCCACCGTATCATCAAGGATGCTGCTTGATGTTAACGAGGATCTTCGGATCTCTACACCATGATAATCTATGTAATCATCGGGTTCTATATCTCTCTGTGGTGTGAAATCTGCTGCTTGAAAGGTATAAGCGTGGCTGTCTCTATAGCTACTGAGAGTTGGTCCTCGCTGTAGATAAGATTCCAACATCCGAGAGGTCTGCAGGTACTTTTGTAGATGTTCTTCCCTGAGTTCACCCTCTCCATCTCCCACACTATGTATCAACGCTCTTCTCAGATCTCGAGCGGCTTCACCTCGGATCCTCCATCTAACGTTTCCACCACCAACTTCTCCGGCTTGAGGGATCAGTTGTAAATTGGTATTGCATACCAACTCTCCGCCTTGGTCATCAGCGGTTTCGGTGCCTCCTAAGGCTGTTATCAAAGGTGAAAAAAGTGCTACAGTGATCAGGATTGCGATGATCTGCTTTGCTTTCCTCAACATAATATCCGATTAGAGTAGTATACTCCCAATATATAATTTTGCTGGAAAAGATGTACATCGGTTGTTTTATATAATCCGATGTTGATGGCCTATCGATATGAAAAAAAGTCCTCTCACTACAAAACTTGTTGAAGAGCTAGAGGTGATGGAACGAACTGTGGATATTTTAAACATTGTTGAAGAAGAGCAACCCGTCGGTATAACAAAACTCAGTTCCATGCTCAACTTACCCGAACATAAAGTTAGGTATTCTTTGAGGATGCTTCAGAAAGAAGGGGTGATCGAGCCAACACCAGGGGGTGCGACCATCTCATCGAACCATGAAAACTTTATAGCTCACCTGAAAGAGATATTGATCGAACTAGATTCCACTATGAAACGCATCCGAAATGTCCTTGAAAGTGATCTGTGAATATGCACCCAACATTAAAATAATTCTAAGTTGTTCAAGATACGATGTACGGTGATTACGAATTACCATTTCAGCTGTCCACCGACGAATTCACCCTGATGACCGAAACTTCAGGAGACGGTTTTACATATACCAGAACGGTAGGAGAAGATATCGTTTCCAAGCAGATATTGACCGACACAGCGAAACTAAATATCTCGCCTATAGAGCCGTTGAATCTACCGATGAAGTTGACCTCGGCATTGCAGATAGAGCTGGAAAATGCGATAGTCATAAAACCACAGTCCAAGAGAAAGGTATACTTGACCTTCCCTGTGGAGCTCGGTGTGTTTCTGTACGCAGAAAGGAGCCAGAAATCAATAGACATATTTTCTCTAAAAAAACCAAAATACACCCTATATGGAGACGTCAGTACAGGGACGATCTGTAAGTATTGGAAGAGCACCGTTTTCCCAGATATACCTGAGACAAATATTCTACATGAAGGTGTGATCGAACTCAGTATAAAGAACAACAGTATCGATTGGATAGAGATACATAAGGTAGTATTCAACGCATACGGGATGAAGATCTTTTATGATGAAGATCTCGTGGCTATGCGGGCTAGGATGGCAATAAAGAAGGAGGACACTTCCGTCACCGACTTCATAAACAAACCCCTGAAGAAGGGCATGAAAAAAGCTCTGGAACTGTATATCAAAGAAAAACAGCCCTTGAAAGGAACACGGTTCATAATGGAGGGTGGACTATGATCTTGGATAGAGAACTATACAGTACGGTCACAGTTTCCGATCTGCTGCTGGCATTGATGATAATGCTGATCGCAGCCATGATCGGTAAGACCATTGCCCTAAATTTGAAAAGGATCTTTAAAGACATGTCCAAGGATAGGATCGCTACGATCTCTAAAATCATCTACTATACCTTCGTCATAGTGGGTGTTTTGATAGCACTACCGATATTAGAAGTCAACCTTACCGGTCTTCTGGTAGCCGGTGGACTTATGGCCATCGTCATCGGTTTTGCCAGTCAGAGTATAGTCACCAATTTGATCTCCGGAATATTTTTGAGCATAGAAAAACCAGTAAAGGTCGAGGACGTTGTCAGCATCGGAGGTGGTGAGGGATCCATGGGGATGGTAGAGGAAATCCGGATCATCTCTACCACCATCAGGACCTTCGACGGTGTTTATGTGCGGATACCCAACGAAAAAGTTTTCACCAACAGTATAACGAATTTCATGGAGAACGTAGCCAGACGTTTTGAGTATGTGGTTGGGATCAGGTACAGCGACGATGCGGATAAGGCATTAGAGATCATCAAAGGTCTGATAGAAGACCATCCCCTGGCATTGAAAGAACCCCCGCCCCAGATATTTGTACAAAACTTGGGCAGTAGTTCGGTGGACATCACGGTTAGGATATGGGCTCCATCCACTCAATGGTTCAGAGTCCGAATGGAGTTGCTTTGGAAGATAAAGAAGACCTTAGAGGAAAATGACATCAAGGTCCCGTTCAACCAACAAGAAGTTTGGTTCCTAAACGATCTAGAAGTCCAAGGAAAAGATGCAAAATGAATACATATCATGGGAACCGACTAAAAGGTTTTAATATATCCTCTGTTTACAGTGTGCTGAACAGGCAGTGGATCTGTTTATATTGAAAAACGGACCCCATATTGCCGTCGTAGCTCAGTGGTAGAGCACTCGGCTGTTAACCGAGCGGTCGCCGGTTCGAATCCGGTCGACGGCGTATTTTTTACTTTCACCACTTTCACTCACCCCCCTCTTGTTCAGCTTTATATAGGATCCATGGGTTAGTCACTACTGTGATGCAAATGAAAGAAGAAGACGCACACTATAGTTGGCAGGAAGTTTACATAAATCTAGGATGCGATCCGAGATATGACGATGAATAGGTCCGTTCCGGACCCTAACCGAGGACTGACGCTTTGGGGAAACGTTGTCCTTCGATTCTGTTCGGTTCGAAGATAGGCCTCTCCCCCCTATCTTCTAATCCACCATAACCTTTAATAATAAGAAGTAGAATAGCCGGAAGAATCCTTACCACAGGGTCGTTAAGTTTCAACGATAAATCAACCCTTTTGAGGTGATAACGATGAGCTCTACAAAGGAGATAAGACAGGTTTGTAACATGCTGGACCAGATAACCGAGGACACATCTATCCCCAGAAATATTCGAAATGGGGCCGATCAGTGTGAGAAGTTATTGCTGGAATCCGACGATGACATGGATGTTAGAATTGCATCTTCGATATTCAAACTAGAAGAGATGGCCGATGATCCAAATATACCACTGCACGGTCGGACGATGATCTGGAATATAATCAGCCGTTTGGAATCTATCAAGGAAGAGAACCAGTAAGATCTAACTTGAAAACCCTTTTTCCTTTTTAATCAAACTTTCGATGGTTTCACTGAGCTCAGATATAGGTATCCTTATCTGTTCTGTAGATTCGATCTCACGAACTGTGACCGTATCATCTTCTAAAGTATCATAATCTACGGTTATGCAATAAGGTGTACCTATCTCGTCCTGTCGTGCATAGCGTTTCCCTATGGACCCACTCTTATCCCAGAATGTACTGAATTTAGATTTAAGAGCTTCGTAAACCTCGATCGATCTGTCCAATATACCATCTTTTCGGACCAATGGGAAAACTGCGACCTTATAAGGTGCTAAGCTTCCAGATATCTTCATGCAATCTCGATCCCCTGTCCTATATCCTTTATCCAATATGGACCAGATGTTACGATCAACACCGAAACTGAGCTCGATGACGTGTGGTATCAGCCTTTCACCATCTATAGGTATGCTCATTTTTTGACCGGAGCCTTTTTGGTGCTGGCCTAGGTCGTGATCTCCGCGGTAGTGCAATCCCGCGACCTCTTTCCAACCTCCAAGTGATTCCATATGAACTTCCACATCGAAGTGGATACGATTGTAGAAGGCCTTCTCCTCTTCAGACAGCTCTCTTAGTCTAAATTCGTCGTGTGGTAACTCCATGACCTCGGAATAGAACTCGTATATCTTTGCCAGATGGTATCGGTAGAATACAGGTAGATCGTCCAGTTCATCCAAAGATACTTCCTTCTGCTCTTCCCAATCACTACGGAGCAGCTTGATATTTTTTTTCTCTAACTCCTGGTACCTGGCTTCAAATACACTATCATGCTTACCGGGTACAAAGAATATCTGTAGCTCAGCCTGCCTGAACTCTCTAAGCCTGTAAACTCCTTGTCTGGGAGATATCTCGTTGCGGAACGCGCTGCCTATGGTCGCTAGCCCCATGGGCATCTTCTTACGTAAAGCTCTATATTCTCTAGGAAAGTTCATATAGCTTCCTTGGGCGGTTTCTGGGCGTAGAAATCCTTTACGATCACCCTTCGGTCCCACATCGACTTCGAACATCATGTTGAAGTCTTCTGGTTCATCCAGATCACCACCACAGTCCGGGCATTTAACATCATGTTCTAGAATGTGGTCGGACAACTCATCTTTGTTCATCCATTCTGCAGATTCACCGGTTATATCTTCCAGGAGATGGTCACCTCGATGACTGTTTCCACATCTTTTACAGGTTATGAGTATGTCGGAAAAGTGATCCACATGCCCGGAGGATTCAAGAACTCTATAAGGGAGTATGTTAGGTGTATATATCATATGATAATGGTCACCCAATGAGAGGAAGTATTCCTTCCATGATCGCTCCCAATTGTCTTTTAACTTCGCACCTAAGTGTCCATAGTCATAGAAGCCTGCTTCACCGCCGTAGATCTCCGAACTCTGCCATACGAACCCGCGCCGCTTACATACTGACTCGAGTTCTTCCCTATCCGCCAAAGGATCACCTCATACTATCGTGGCTATAAGGTCCAATTCATAGACCATGGTCTGTAGATGGTCCATCTCGTCAACGATGGGGAGCTGTCCGAAGTCATTTCGCTTCATCAGCTTCGCGGCCTCGGAAACGGATGTTTTTGAGAATATCGAGGTCGGATCACTGACCATTGCATCTCTGACCACTATATCCGGCATGTCGATCTTGGATTCCTCATAGTACAACTTCATTATGTTACGCACACCTTCCCAAGACCACATCTCTTCGTCCTCACCCAGACCTAGTTCGGATATCACGATCTCTCCGCTTATCTCAGAAAGGTTGAACAGATCTCTGTCGGTGATGATACCTATCAATACCGCATCCTTGTCCACAACTGGGAATGCGTACAACTTTGTCAATTTCATTATCTGTAGGGCGACCTTGATCGGAGTGCCCTCGTAAAGTGGGATACAAGGTCGGGTCGCGGTGTCTCCAACTGGAGTCTCGATTTCTTTCTCTACCACGTAATCCAACATATCTGCAGTGGTCAAAATACCTACACAATATCCTTCCTCATCTGTAACAGGTAGATAATGGATATCCTCTTGTAAAAATATCTTGGCGGCATCGTCAAGAGGTTCATTCGCGAATATCCTTGGGTGCTGCTTATTGTACAGCATCGCCAATTGATCTTCATAAGGATGGTCAAAAAAGTCGTGACGAGTTATCAATCCTCGAAGTATGCCATCTTTTACCACTGGCATCCCGGTGAGTTTGTTTTTCACCATCGAGTTGATCACGTCTCTCCTGTTTCCAGGTAATTCCGCTACAACGGGATCTTTCGTCATCAAATCAGATACTGTTTTCATGTGTTTTCATTCCTCCATAGTTTTGATTACCATAACTGGACACTTTGCGTGTCTTACCACTCTTTCGGTTATACTACCTATCAACAGCCTGGACAGACCTGAGCGTGCATGGGTGCCTATAACGATCAGGTCGAAATTTTCAGACTCTTCAACGATGAGGTCATCCGGATGCCCATGAACAAGGCTTTTCTCCATCTCTACACCCAATTCATCCGCCCTTTCTTCGATTTCAGATAGGATATCGTCTCCTTTAGACTCCATGTGTCCTCTGAGGTTTGTTATGAGTTCATCCGGAGGGATATCTCTGAAAGTTGTCGTGTCAACAACGAAAAGAACTTTAATACTTGCACCAAGCATCCTGGCTAATGCAAGGCCTTTGTCGACTGCTATCTCGCTGGTTTCTGAGCCATCTGTGGGTATAAGTATTCTTTTGAAATCTTCCATCTTACCACTCTACTATATCCATGATATCGTCCAAACCTTTTCTAGTGACAACGTCGTAAGCCGGGTCACCCCAGGCTTCAGACAATATCATGTACTGCTCCTTTGAATCATCACCTGATTCAGAAGGTCCAATGCAGTAAGGTAAATTTAAAGCTTTTCTAGGATTCCATGTAGCCATCATCAATATTTCCATAGGATCTACATCTCCCGTCAACCTAGAAACTCTGTAAGCCAGCTCCATCTCTCTGAACATGTTTGAAGTGGATATCATGGCGTTATCGGTACCCAAGCATAGTTTTACACCCGCATCTAACATAGCTGGTATGTCCGGGTGTTTACCGAAGAACATGTTTGAACGAGGACATACGACTATAGGTACATCCTCCAGTACGCACGCAAGAAAGTCATCTGTTGTCCCTTCCACCATATGTACCAAGTGATGAACTCCCAAAGACAATACTTCGTCTATGGGCTCCCTTTCATCTTCACTACAATGCAATGCCAGAGGTTTTCCCATCTTGTTTGCGGCTTGTGCGATCCTATTGATGAGAGTTTCGTCCCAGTCACGATAGGAGCTCAAACCAATACCGTCTGAAAGTGACATTATCTTGTTGAGTTCCCATTCATCATACTTCATCTCAGAGGGTCTTGTCATTATCCGCAATCTTAATCTTTCTTCGAAGCCTTCGAATGCAGACTTGATCACGTGAAGTCCATCTATACCACCCTCACGAAAATCGATGATATCGCTAACACCCATATCTATGGCACGTTGGATATATCTTCTCAGGGAGTTTACCAGATCCTCTTCATCCGCTTCTGACAGGGCCTTGTGTTTGAACCCCCCTGGACCAACAATCTCAGATAAGGTCCCCTTGGGAACCTCTTTAACAACCGAGTCCGCGGAGTGGGTATGTGCATTGTAAAATGTGGGGATGATGACCGAGGGAGTACCCTCATCAGCACCCTCTTCGAAATCAACGATGGTTCCTGTTCCTTCATCGCCCCAGATATCAGATTCCTCTGAACCACCTTCTATGTGTATCTGTGCTTGTATGAACCCCTCCTGGGTAAGAAAGGGACCGGAGTAAGTTCTCATGGTTACCAAATCGGGTATCTCATTAATAATCTTTTACATCGTCCATACCGACTGTATCGCTGCCATCGAACCCGCACTGAGGGCATTCCTGTACATTTATGTTTACCAACATCTCACAGCTGGGACACTTTTTGCTCAGGTTTGCATCGCAAGAACTACAAACTAACACTTCTTCATCATGTTCATCACCACACTGAGGACAGCGCAAGTTAGATGGCTGTTCGGGCACCTGTTGATCGTCGTAAGGCTGGGTCATCGGTTGGTTCGTTTGTTGATCGACCGGCTGATTCATGGGCTGGTTCATCATCTGACCATTTGGATACATCGGACCATGATCCATCGCCTTCTCTTTTTCACGCTTTAGAGATTTTAGTGATCTCGGTACCACCATAACGGTCATTATAGCAGATACTATCAGCAAGACGACGGACATCATAAGAGGTCCATAATTGAACCCCATCTCGTATGACGAATCGTTTATCCCGGTAAGTCTAAAGATAGTCCATACTGAAAAAGCCACTGCGATTATGGAAAAGGCCAGATTAGGGATGATACCCAACATCAAGTAATTTGAAAGCTTTTTACTCTTGTTTTTCATGGCCACTCCGACCTTTACAAACAACCCACAGATCAAGGCACCGAAAAATGCTAATTCCGTGTATACCACATAGTCGAAGATATAATAGAATGATTGATTTTCAAGCTCAGACATATTAAAGCGGATAAACCAATAATCATATTCAGGATAAGGTCTTACCATCCATGGTAATACCCATGATAATAACAAGCCGATCAGTGATATGTATATAAGAGATATAGACATATTCTGAAGCAGTTTTGGAGTGACTTTCATCTACTCACCCCCTCTGTACTTTTTGCTAATCTTCTTTTCGTTTAACTCATCGAACTTGATCGATTTTAGTTCCTTTTTGGATCCACGGATACCCATCATAAAGCATGCAATACCGAAAGCAAGAACTATCAAGGGCGATGGAAACCACGCACTGTATTCACCACTAGTATCCAACATAGTCCTGATCACATTGACCATATAAGCCTTATTTGAAGCGCCTACGTATATCAGCCCTAATGCAGGTACCAGCAAAAAGTTCTGAGATGTATAGTTGATCCACTTAGATGTGTTTTTTGTGATAACTTCAGTTTCTCTTAAGAATAATGAAAATATTATTACCGCACCTAGAGCAATTATCCCTATAGATGAGGCTATTAACAGCCTTCCCTGTGTTCTTACAACGCTACCTGATGCGGTATCACTATAGTAAAAACTTTCACTTTCACCATCAATAACCTCTGTTATCCAAGGTGCCATGAACATAGCTACTAAAACTATGATCCCAATTGCGATGAACGCAAATCCGGTAACCATAGTGGTTCCCTTTATCTCTTTCTTTCTTGGTTTTTTTCGTTTCACCATCTTATCCTTTCTCCTAAAGAATCCTCTCGAACTCTCCAACAGGTGCACTATATGGTATTATTTAAGTTTTTCATAATTTCTACTCGATTGTGTAAAATATATTCGATAGAAAAGATGTTATTTTTTGATCGATTAGATCGAAGGATTGTTCGCCAAGGGATCTCAGAATCAGGCATTATCTATCACTTCTTCCAAAGGCATGATCATATATTCAGTCATCTTTTCTTGTGCTTTTTCTTTTATCCCCGGCGTATTGAGCAGTATCTTCAAGAAGAAATTTTTGATCCTGGTTTTATACTTGTTCTGGGGAAAGTCATATAGGTCATGTTTTTTGTAGAATTTGTGGTCCTGGGTGAAGACAAATTTCATCTCATATATCAGATCACGAAATATTTTGTGACCACCTTCTCTGCGGCAAGTATAGGGTCGCATGAAATCATTCTCTAAGGACCAGGAGAAGTCGCGTGAGAACTGCTGTATCAGGTCGGTGATCAGATGGGAATCTTCTGCCTCGTCGGTTACGATACCCACTAGATTCGTCAGCCCCATCTCGTTTCTAGATTTGAGTATCTCTTTGATATTGGGGTTCTGTTTCAAAGGACCAGAGATGATATACCCTAATTGCTGCCCCATGGTTCGTGGACAGTGACCGTTGTAGAAACTTCGGTCGTAAAACTGCTCCCATCGAGCAGATAAACTCCTATTTTTTATCTTCGTAGCGTACACCACCGCATCTGCCGGTTTGATATTTTTCTCGTAAAAATCCTCGTGCTGGTCTTTGTAGACGCAGGAAGCGGTGTTCACGCATCTGACACATCCTAGACATCCTCCTTTGACCTCTATGTCATGGAGATTGAATACCTTTACCTTATATTTCATTGATTTGACAAAAACACCTATCATACGTTTTAGATTCTCATCTTCATCTGTATGGTCAGAGATCAAGATTATATCGTAATCCTTTTTTTTCTTGGAAACATTTCTCACGTCTCTCGGTTCATAAGAAAAATCACTATCTTGGACAGAGAAGAACTCTTTTGGTGGTTTAGCTCGATCCTTGATGTATCTAAAAAAGATCTCTGAAAATTTTCTGAAGTCCTTCCTTTTGTCATCTTCCAAAAGATCATACATCATCGCAGAAAAACCATCCACGTATTTCATACCCATGTCTTCCGAACTAGCTTTCAAATAATTGTGGGCTGTATGATCATAAAATTTTGCTGAAGTAGTTATCGCCGTACAGTATTTCCCTTCAAAAACGTCCTCATAACCTTCATCAAATATACGGTCTATAAAAAATATGAGCTGAGAGGGAACGGTACATGTGTAAACGGGAACAGACCAGATGACCCCGTCGGACCTGCTTACGTCATTTAAGATCGATTCAAACTTCTTTTTGTCCTTCAGTATGGACTTTATCTTATTACCAACATGATGCTTGATAAAATTATGTTGCGGATATTTTTTCTCCAAGTACTTCACATAGTGAAGTGTTATGCTATCATCACTTTTCGGGCTTCCATTGAGTACTACTAGATCCATCTTGATTTCTCCTTGGATTGCATGACACTCACTTATATATAAGAGTGATGAGTTCATGTAGTACGTTCACAGGAAGGCTTTTTCTATCAAATATATCATCTTCTAGAGGTCCTTTATCCCTTAGTCGGTTCTGATATTTCTTTACCCACTACTTTGTAATCATTTCCTATAATCAAAGTTGGTGGCTTTCTCAAATCACCGTCGAGATGCTCCCACGGATCCCTAACTGAAGTTTTTTAAAAAGTATAAGGAAAGAACGCCGAGAGAGGGATTCGAACCCCCGAGGTGCAGGGCACCACGAGCTGATCGGCCCATCTCTAGGTCTCCAAGCTCGCGCCTTACCAGACTGGGCTATCTCGGCATTTGGTGTTTCCGAAAGGACCTAGATAATTCACTAATATTTATGTTCTTTCCATCTTCTTGGATATTCTCCAACAGGATTGAAGACTCTTTCAGTTCTAACCACCAGTCCTTCCTGCTTATCTACGATATCCTGGGCATCGAAGAGAGCTTGACCAAAAGCCAAACCTTCGCCTTTAGCAGAAAAGATCACAACTTTATCATCACGATAAAATCCGTCCATCTTTAATATACCCGGAACGGCGAGATCAGCACCGTTCAAAACACTGCCGGCTGCAGTATCTTTGATGATCATCTTGGGATATATTTCGAGCGCACTCTCATAAGGCAACAACAGATCGCTTAACCAGGATCCATCATCTTCTTTGTAAAACTCAAACGCATCTCGTAGATCATGTAGCGAACAGCTCTGTTCTTCAGTAAAACCACCGGCCTCTGTTCTCCTCAGCTCCATCATATGTGCTCCTGTTCCAGCCACCTTTCCCATGTCTTTACATAGAGTCCTTACATAGGTACCGGATTGACACCTTACCCTAAGTAGATACTCCTGTCCATGGTGATCAAGTATCTCCAAACCGTGTATCACCCTCGATCTCATCCGTCTTTTGACTCCAGAACGAACGGGAGGCATCTGATAGATCTCCCCGGTGAAATCTTCTACGATGGATGAAACTTCGTCATTGGAGATAGAACTGTGAAACCTTACAGCCGCGATGTACTCCTTGGAGGCCGCGTGAAGCAGATCGATGACCCTTACAGAACTACCTAGGCCCATGGGCAAAACTCCGGTCACATTGGGATCTAAAGTTCCACTGTGACCAGCTTTCATACCACAAATATCCTGAACCCAGGATGAAACCTGGTGACTTGTGGGTCCGGATGGCTTATCTAATATAACCAATGATCTTGGTATCAGGTCCTCAAGATTTCTTTCTTTGGGAAATATTCCGTATGGAGAAACCGTATTGACTTCATCTATCACGTACTTCAATCCCACCCACCTCAATTATCTTTTCAACGATCTCATCGGGATCATTCTTGTCTGAATCTATCACTAGATCATATATATCTTTATCAGCCATGTCGATACCGTAATATTCACGGTACCGTTTGAACTCACTTCTTTCCCTGTCGATGACGAACTCGCGTATATCTTCCGGTTTCGAACCTTCTCTATCAGCGATTCGCTCTACCCTAACATCCAAAGGAGCTTCCAACCAAACTTTAAAGGCCGGCACATCCTCTTTATGGAGAAGCTGTCCAGTCAGCCTACCTTCAAGTATTATCCCAGGTTCCACCTGTTCTAGCATTCTGTCATCTAATTCGTTATCTATGGAAGGGTCCTTTTCCGCTATACGTCCGAATTCAGTCAAAGAAACCCCTCGCTCCTTGGCCATCTTTCGGAAAACATCTCCACTATTTATCACTTCCATCCCCGTAGACTCCTTGAGTAGATTTGCCGCCGTTGAGGTGCCGCTACCAGGCAACCCACTTATGGTCACTATCATCTCGTTCATGCGACTCCCGCTTCTTCGATCTCATGCAGACGTTTTTTATATGTAACCATCTGCAATCCAAGTCTTATAGCTTGACCCACCGGAGCGGATATCAAGATGTAAACTAATATCCATTGAGGGAAGATCGCTATGGGTCCCAGATAGGTCAAAAGATTCGCATTCAGAGCCCATGGTACCGCATATGTGTGATTCGGGAGACCTTCTAGAAATGTCCATATCGCTGAGAAGACCGTGATAAAAACGATCATGGTCAATATCATGGATTTAAATTGTGGCTTCATGGTCTTCATCTGCATCTGAGATATTTGAGGCTGTAACTTTTCTAGTTTCTTCACCTTAGACGTTTTATTCGCCATCTTAGCTTCCATCCTCTCTTTATTGAATGCAGATGTTTTCTTCTGTATCTCAGCCATCTCGACCCAGTCAACCATAAGATCTCTTACTATGGTAGAGAAGACGATCATGATTGTACCGGCAACGATGAGAGTTATCAGAGGGTACTGTCCATCGAAACCAGCTATGGCGAATATGGGGCGGCCTATCGCCTCACCAAGGGCCGTTCTCAATTCCTGATCGATGAAAACCATCAGTGTGAGTATGGCCAAGAACATGTACCCAAATCGTTTCCAGTTGAACAAAGTTACAGGTTCTTGGGGGGAGGTTTCGTCCTCCCCTTCAGCCGTTTCATTTTCTTCGTCGGTCATAGATCTACACCTCGAAGGTACTACTGACTACCGAAGAAATCCCTCAGCACAGGATGCATCTCCATCATCTGTTCCTTGCCTATCTGCTCATATAACTGCACAAGTATGCTGACTGCTAGGAATATACTGGTACCGGTTGCATTACCGACAGAGCCCAACATGTTCGAGCCTGCAGCTAATGCACCCATAAATATCCCACTGAAACTAGTGATGGTGGGGATATACCTTTCCAGTACACGTTTTAAAACCCTTGGATCTCTTCTGAAACCGGGTATCTGCATGCCGCTGTCCTGTATCTGTTCCGCTACTGATTCTGCGTCCATATTGGTAGTTTTTACCCAGAAGTTAGCGAAAAGAAGACAAGCTACGGTCATGAAAGTGAAATGAACGACAACACGTGCGATGATCTGAGCGTTGGTGTATGTCCATGGTACATGCTGTGAAAACTGTGCAGCATAAGAATCCGACATAAGTGGAAGCAACCACTCATGTAAACCATTGATATTAGATAGATACCACGCCCCACCGGCCACAGGCTCGGTGGTGCCGGGTGGGAACACACCTAGCCACCACTGTCCACCTAGCAATGGGAAGCTCTGGAATGTTGGATTTGTGTAGAACAACATTGCGAACAGATTGATATTGGCCATCAACGCCGCTACCAAGATCACGGGCATAACTGAGGTATATATCAGCTTGATGGGATAACGACCTCTTGCACCTCTTGCCCTTCCATGAGATAGAGGAAGCTCTATCCTAGAAGACTCTACGTATGCGATGATCAAAAATATCAATATCGTAGTTATCAAACCGAACAATGGATTAGGAGGTTCCAGGAGAATCCTTTCAAAGCCCCCTCTAGCGATCTCGGCTGATGTGCTGTTTTGAAGTATGTGGATGGTCTTGGGTATGGCGCCTGAAGGGATTGCCTGTTCGGCACCTGGTGCTGGCATCCAATTGAAGGTACCTGTAAAGATCCCCTGTGCCACACCGGCTACGATGAAAAGACTTATACCGCTTCCGATACCCCATTTGGTCACTACCTCATCCATGAGGAACAGGAAGTAGCCGCCTATGGCGATCTGAGATACGATTATAACCCGGGCGAGCATCATCCCCTGGCCAGCGAATACACCATCTATATTGGAAACTAGAGTAGTACTGGGATGTAGATATCCGAAGGCCTGAGGTATGGCCTGTACCAGGATCATGATTATGACTAAGAATTTCTGTGTGTTTTGATAAAGTGCTTTATCCTCATCATCTTTCATGTCGAGGTTTATTATCTCAGCTCCTTGAAAGAGCTGCATCATGATAGAAGCGTTGACTATGGGAGTGATACCTAAATGGACGAAAGAGCCGGATTCCCCAGCAAATATTGCACGGAACTGTTCAAAAAGATCGAGGGTCCTTTCCGCGTCAAGACCATATATGACTATATTGGTCATGACGAAGTAGATCAGCAAGATCAGTATCGTGTACATTATCTTATGCTTGAAGTGCACATGCCCATCCGGTTTTTTTACCATGGGCATACGATCTACAAGGGGTTTCAGCTTGTACAACAGGCTCTTTTCATCCTTGGCCATCTCTATTCGCTCCTTTACTCATTCAATCGGTTACCACCTCGCCTCCAGCTTCTTGAACCTTGACTACAGCTCGATCACTGGAGGTTGGCACCGTTATCTTCATTTGATATCTGGCTTTTCCGCCGCCTAAAAGTTTATCAAAACCTGCTTCTGAGAGGTCAACATGGTAGATAGACCCTTCTTTTTTTGCGAAGCCAGATTCGATCATGTATTCCATCTTTTCCTCTACTTCATGGATGTTTATGGTCTTTGTTTCTTCGACCAGTCCCTGAGGTCTTGTAAAGCCTTTAGGTCCAAAATAATTGGGATCCTCTTTCACTGTTGAAATCCACTTGTGCTTCTGTAAACCGGCTTTGCCTCTACCACCGCGTTCACCAGCACCCCGGCCGCCCTTTATTCCACGACCGTGGGAGCGAGATCCTCTGTGTTTTTTTGTCTTTTTCTTTCCCATACTATTCACCTTTGTTTGCTTCTGGTCCTAACATTTTCTCGAGGATGGTATTTATATCTTTTCCTCGGTAACCCAGTGTACCACCGTTTTTATAGGGTTTTTTGACACCTTTGTATCCACCCCGTGGCGGATGAAGTCTAAATAGGTTCTTTAGATCGGGCATATCGGAGAAATCAGCATCACCTGAGATCAATGCCTCTGCGAACTCGTCAACCGTCCCGTACTCCGTATGCTCCGAAACGAGATCGTCATCTAAGCCTCCATCTATGGAAGATCTGTTCTTCAATAGTGTAGATAAAGTTTGAGGTTCGATCTCACCCCAGGTGACTAGATGTTTAACTTTTTTTATCATACCGTCTACAGAGCCGTTTATTGGTAGTATCGAACAGTGATTGACCCGTGTAATGTGAAGTTGTTCTAATGTTTTCCTCTGACCTTGGGATTTTTCGAATGAACTTCTTACCCTCAGAACAGCATACATCATTCTTCACCACCTTCATCCAAGTCGATCATGTCTTTCTGCTGCGTCGTACCCTCCTGTTTTTTCTCAGGGATACCAGCGACGATACCTAGTTCTTCAGCCTTCTCCTGGCTGACCTTCATTCGTGCGGTTTTTTCCAATGCGTTGAAAACCGCTTTAGCATAATTTATAGTGGTTCGGGTTTGACCCGCGGAAAATCCCCAAATATCCTCTATACCTGCGGCTTCGAGTATAGATTTAGCCGTATCTCCAGCCGCGAGTCCTATACCACGTGGTGCAGGTTTCAAAGTGATCTCGACCGAACCAGATTTTCCTGTGATCTCGAAAGGAATGGTATGTGGTGACCCACAGCCGCATTCCCATGATCCACAGCCTCTCCTGATGCGCACGATATTCAACTTGGCATTGTCGATACTTTTCCGGATGGTAGGTCCTACTTCCTTTCCTTTACTCGTACCTACACCAACATATCCATCTTTGTTACCGACAACGGTGGTCACGGTGAACTTTACTCTGCGTCCAGAATCGGTCATCCTTTGAACCATGTTTACGTCGAGAACCTCATCATCCAATTCAGAGAAGAGTACATCGACTATTTCTGGCTCTCTGATCGGGTATCGGGTGGCGAGTGCATCCTCCATCGTGGTTATCTCACCACGCTTTACCATACGGCCCAACCTAGTTCTGGGCTCCCAGCCATTCATGAATAATCCTCCAATTTAGTTTTAACTTCTTCAAAGTTCTTTGAGACTTCGTCACTTATGTGCTCTCCTTTGAGGCGAGAGCCGTCGGGAAGAACTTCAGACCCGTGGGGTATATCCACCCCTGCATCCACCATACCCTTTAGTACTGAAAAGAAACGTCCACCGGGATGAGGATGATTAAGACCTATATCGAGTACAGCCTCACCTATGCCATCTTTGAGAGCCTTTTTTCCGGCAAGATAACCAACAAGATACGATGCCGGGATGTTGTTGCTGTATCCATCCCATCCGAAATCATCCAACTCCAACGAGCTCGTCGCTGATAGAACTTCATCGCCTTCAGGCACATACTTGATAAATTGTATTCTTACATGTTTGTTCGAGATCCTCACACAAGCTCGGGGTTTACCTGATTTCAGCATCCTAAGACGCTGCCTATAATCTGTTTTACCTTCTCGACGCCGTCTTAGATTCATCCTGTATCGTGGTCCTTCTCCCATGTTATAACCTACCTTTTGATTCATAATCTTCGTCTATATGCCCTGCCATCTTCAGGTGGAGTATGAGATCCGAACGGTCCTCGAAAGTTCCACCTTTAGCGCGGAGGTAAAATTTTCTGTATACCGTAGGATCTATATGCCCTTCTTCGCGTAGATGCTTCAGTTCGTCTCGTATGGCACGTATCCTCTTCATCCAGTCCTTTTTCTTGGGTGTTCTGGCATACTTGTGGCCTCTACGTTTACCGGGCCCCTTACGACGACCTTTTCGCCTTTGTTCTTTCAGATATCTATGTCTGCCCTTAGAATTACCCTTGACCGGCTTCTTTTTGATGGCTCCAGTGCTGATGAGCTTCCTAACGTCCTCGCGGGTGATCGCTTCTATAACTTCGTCGAGCATGGTATCGTCTACCCAAACCCGATTCACGCCGCATTTTAGTATTTCCGCGGCGAGTCTTTTTTGATATTTGATATCCATCCATAACACCTCATATGTTATTGAGTACCCGGAGTTCTCTTTCTTCCGCTTCTTGCTCTATATCGATACGCTTTCTCATCCCAACTCCATGGGCTATACGTACCGCGTCCTTTTTAGGATCCAGACCTTCAAGATCTTTAACGTTATGTACTAAAACTTCATTGAAACCAGAAGGATGGAGTCCTCTGTATTCCTTCTTACTCCTGTAACCTATTGATACTTTTGGAGCTCTGTACTTAAGATTTTTCCTCGCCTTAGAGTGGGTACCTTTGGGACGTCTCCACTGACCCTTCTTCAACTTTTTATATCGGAACCACTCCTGTCTGGAAAATTGTGGTTTTTTGTGTTTTTTAGTACGATCTAGACCTTTCTTGAACTCTTCGTTCAGAGCGGGTTTCTTCTTGACTTCATATCCGTTATCGTTATTGTCTTCTTCTGTCATCAAAGTTCCTCCTTCATCTTATTGGATTTCCTGATTTTTCGATCAGATAGATTCCGTCCTGGAAAACCCTGGGATCTCTGCCTTTTATCTTGGTAGCTCGCTCTATGTTCGCAGCTGTCTGTCCAACGTGTTCCTTGTTCGGTCCCTCCACGGTCACGAGATCACTCTTGATATTTACTTTCGTATCTCCAGCGATCCTCGCTTTCCTCGGTTTCTCTTCTCCGACAAAGTTTTCGATGACCACGTGCTGACCATCCGCTCTCACTTTCATGGGAAAATGAGAGTAGACTATCTTTAACTTATATGTAAAACCATCCTGCACACCTTCTATCATGTTACGCAGATGTGATGTATATGTCCCTAAAAGGGCTTTTTCTCTCTTGGATGGTAATCTCGTGGACAGATGTATCTCGTCACTTCCTACATCAATATCTATCCTACTGTCCTCTAACGTTTTCATTACAACCCCGTTCGGTCCGGAAACCTTGAAGTCAGTTCCATCTCGTGTGACGTTCACACCGTCGGGGATCGCGACTATTTCTTCTAACTTTCCTGCTATCGGCATATCAAGACCTCAGTAAACATAAGCTAACAACTTGCCTCCCACACCTAACTCCTTTGCTTCGTTGTGGGAAACAACTCCTTCGTTCGTAGTCAATACGAGTACGCCGAAATCCTGGGCTGGCAAGTATCTCGATTCATACTCTTCAATTTCTGATACCTTCAGCGACCAACGCGGCTTTATCACATGACAACGATTTATCCTGCCCGTAAGGGATACTTTATAGACCCCTCCACGACCGTTTTCTACGTACTCAAAGCTTTCTAGATACCCGTTCTTCTGCATCACGTTCAACACATGGCCGATCAGTTTGGAAGCTGGGCTTATCTCACACTTCAGCTTACCACTTAACTCGGCGTTGTTGATTATCGAGAGGGCATCATTCAATGGATCATGTTTCATCTTTCACACCTCATGAATACTTTTTAAAACCTAGGTCCTCAGCGATCTCTCTGAAGCACTGTCGGCAAACATGCAGACCGTACCTTCGGATGATCCCTCTTTTACGTCCGCAGCGTTCGCAACCTTTCTTTCGACCGAAATCCTTCTCTGGCTTCATTCTATTACCTCCACGCCGAAGGCCTTTTCAACAAAATTTTGGCCTTCTTCACGCGTAAGTTTATGTCTTTCTGGAACCCTTTTCTTCTCCTTTCGTCTTAACTTTATCCTATTACCCTTTCGTTCTAGTTGGACAGATATGTCCATCCCAAAGACTCCTATCTTAGGGTCATAACTCATACCCTCGAAGTCGGTGTAATCCTCTATACCAAAAGCGAAGTTACCGTAATCGTCAAAACTGTCCTCCCAGATGAAATTCTCCTTGACCCAGAAGGCTTTTTTCAAGAAATCATAGGCGTTCTTTCCCCTCAATGTAACTTTGCAACCGATAGTTTGTCCCTTCCTTATACCGAGGTCGGCATTTGTTGTGCGGGAGATCGTTTCAACCGGTTCTTGAGCCGTTAGCATGGTCAAAACCTTTTTTGCCCTGACCAACCTTTCGCCTCCGTCGCCGACACCGATACTTACGACACATTTTACGATCCGAGGATTTCTCATGGGATTTTTCATACTCATACTATCCCGACCTCCGGTATCTCTATGACTGGTTTGTCCTTACCTACGACGAACACGTATTCCTGCACAGTGGTGAACCCTTCCTCGAAATGTACCAGGTTCTGGGTTGAACTGCGTACAACTTCATATTCTTTTATCACACCTAGTTCTCCGATATGTTTACCCCCGGTTATCATGGCCATGCTTCCGACCTCAAAGGGATAACTTTCGGCTACAAGCTGTCCTGGTACCTCTATCTTGAGAACATCTTTTGTCTTGTACAAGTTGGCATCGTCAGAACGTAGATTCCTGCCGTCATGAAGATTATATTGAGTCATACCGTCCTTCAATACGGTCTTATCCTCAACCTTACACAGCTTCCAAGTCTCCTGACCTTTAGCCACTGGGACTAGTCTGACACGTCCATACTGATCGAACACGAATCGATAATGCTCACCCAGATCAGGTATGGATATTACATCCATAAGACCTACAGGGGCCTTGTGATCCGTAACTTCACTCCCATCTACAAGAATCCTGCGATCACCGATTATCCTCCTGGCTTCCCTTGCATTATCGGCGTATCCAAGGATATCTCTGATCAGGACTAACATAGGCACACTTCGATCTTTAGGGTGTGCACCGGCACGTACCTTTGGTGCCCAAAAATACTTTTTGGTAGGGATGCCCCATCTTTTGGTAGGTGCTCCATACCTTTTATTGTGCTTGCTCATTCGTTAGCCTCCTTTTGATAACTCTGAATCTTTTCTTTGCGCCATGGATCTGAAAGGTCCAACTTCCTGATCCTTAAGTTCGAAGGATGTACACCGTAAGGTACCTTAGCTTCATCAGCCTTCTGAACGGTTACATCTTCGATATAAACTTTGTAATGTCGACGATCGACCTCTGCAACTTTATCGACATGGCCTTTGAAGGCACCTCTCATGATCTCGACCTCGTCTCCTTTTTTTACCGGAAGACTTCTAGTACCATACCTTTCCCTGAGTTTATCACTCAAGAGGGAGGACATAACCTTCCTTCTTTTGTGATGGGGGGCGTTTTCGAGCCTTTTTCTCTGTTTTCTAGCCTTTTCACTCATGATTGATCAACCCTATACTATCATCGATGCTGTTGAGCCTATCCTAGGCCATCTCTCTGCAGCTTCACGGGCCACAGGACCTTTGATCTCAGAGCCTTTAGTATCTCCATTCTCGTGGGTAAGTACCACTGCATTATCTTCGAACTGGATCATCGTACCATCAGAACGTCTAAAGGGCTGTTTTTGCCTCACGATAACAGCTCTCGTCAATTCTCTTTTCATCTCTGGAGTACCCTTTATAACTGAAACCACTATCTGGTCACCTACACCCGCTTTGGGGTATCTACGGTGAACTCCATGATAATTTATAACAGAAACGGTTCTCACGATCTTCGCTCCTGTATTATCTATGCACTTCAATTTGCTGCCGACTGGTAATCCTCTCATCTGTTTACCAGCTATTCCCTTCATTCCTGGCCACCCCGCTCCACAACAACGTATGAGATACTCTTACTCAAAGGCCTGCACTCCATTATCCTTACCTTATCTCCTACTTCCACATCCAAACATGGAGGTAGATGGGCTGAATAATGACTTCGCCTTTTTTCATATCTCTCATATTTATTGATCATTTGAAGGTAATCTTTCTTTACCACCGCAGATCCATCCATCTTCTTCGACTCCAGTACACCGGATATTATCTGTCCTCTCACTGGTAACGTCCCATGGAAAGGACAGTTTTTATCCTCGCACTTTCGTTTTGGGGGTGCTACGTCCACCCCAATATCTCTCACTTCATTATCTGACATGATATCATCAACCTAACCTTTTGATCCTATCTTCCGGTCTATATCTCAACCGTTCACCGACGAGCCTATTGAGCTCACCCTGATCATTTATTTCAAAGACATTTCCCTTTTTGGGGATCACTTTCAGGCCATCATCACAGCTTACTTGGATAGTGTTAAGCGTCTCATCCACGATATCTCCATCTATATCGAGAATCTGGGGATGTGAGCTTTCGACCACCGAAACATGGTTACCGATCAACTCGTTCTGATATCTGTTGGCCTTTACACTTTTCATGTTATCTGATCTCCACTGGAAAGCCTTTTGATTCAAGGTAGCTCTTGACCTTATCGATATGGTTGCCTTGAAGTTCTATACGACCATGTTTTGCAGTTCCACCGGCCGCGCATTTTCCTTTTAACTCGCTGGCCAGTTCGTCTATGTCGATATCGCTCTCATCTATCCCATCAACGATCGTAACCTTCTTTCCGTATCTTCTTGTATCGGTGTATAAGATTATCTCTTGTTGCTCTCTGGCGATATCTTCACAGATGCATATTTCTTTGGGCAAACCACAGGTAGTACACACACTTTCAGGCATCAATTTCCTCCTTTTGTTTTCTTTTCTTCATTCATGACTGTCAATATCCTAGCGATATTCTTTCTCAGAGCTTTTATACGCCCCGGACTCTCGGGTGCACCGCCCATGGCGGCTTGACCTCGTTCGTGAAAGAGTTCGTCTCTCATCTCTTTCAGCTTATCTTCTCGCTCTTGGTCACTCATAGCTCTGATCTCTTCCGGTTTAAGCAGAGGCATCTTCTTTCACCTCCTCCTTATCGTCACTTTCAGATCCATCATCATCTTCAACCTCATCTTCAGATCCTTCCGTGTGATCTTCATCGTCCGATGAGGTTTCCTCATCAGCCACGTCTTCCGCGGACTCATCTTCTGTGACCTCTGCTTCCTCGACCACTTCTTCTTCGGACTCATCCTCTGTGACCTCTACTTCCTCGACCACGTCTTCCTCTGACTCATCTTCTGTGACCTCTGCTTCCTCGACCACTTCTTCTTCGGACTCATCCTCTGTGACCTCTACTTTGGGTTCCTTCTCTGGAACCTTGATCACATCTATTTCGTCAGGTAATCTTGCTTTGGGATCCATTATCTGAACCGTAACACCGATGACACCGAGTTTTACCTTGGCAGTGGAGAACCCTTCATGCATCCATTTCTTCTCCTCCTCACCACAATGCTTGATGTGTCCATCCACGAACTTCTCAACCCTATGTCTGGGACCGGTTATCTTTCCTGAAAGTATTATCTGACATCCTCGGGCACCGGACTGCATTATCCTTCTAACAGTGGAGTGTCCAGCTCTTCTGAAATGCCATCCACGCTCCAAGGAGTTTGCTAGTTTAGCGGCCATGATCTGAGGATTGAGTTCAGGGACCTGAACCTCCTGTACCTCGATCTGTGGATTGTCAAAACTGAATTTCTCTTTGACCTGACTAGTAAGCTTTCGAATATTTCTACCTTTTCGTCCTATGACCAATGCAGGACGCTCGATGTGTAATGTGATCCGAGTCCCCATGGGTGTTCGGGATACTTCACAACCTCCGAATCCCGCCCTTTCAGACTTATCTTTTAAAAATTCTTTGAGAAGGACTCGTTCCATCTTTTCTTCTATAAATTTTCTTTCGCTAGCCAAAATCAATCCTCCTTCTTTTCTAAGATCACTTCAACATTAGTCGTATTTCTATTGAACGGAGAACTCCGGCCGAATGCACGAGAACGGTAACCTTTGATCACCTGCCCTCTGTGAGCACTTATGGACAATATCCTCATCTCATCTCCGTCTAGACCTTTATCCTCCGCGTTACTTTGAGCCTCCTCTATGATGTGCTTGATCTTCTTAGCGACTTTGACAGGATACCCTCCAGGTCCAACACCCTTGTTGTGTGCTACCTGTTTTTTGTGCCTCCTGTAAGGTACCGCTCGTTTCTTTTCTATCACATCTTCAAGGATGTTCAGGGCGGCTTCTACATCTTTACCCCTTAGCATGTTACAAACTTCCACAGACTTTTTCGGCGAGATGTGCATCTCCTTGCCCAAGGCCTTGGCGGTTGTTTCCGGATCCGTTTGCATAGTATATCCCATATTTTCTACCTCACTTCAATGGTATATATTTGGACGATCGAGTAGCACCGACACCGGGACCAGAATGCTGTACCCTTCTGCGGGTCAGAGCGAATTCTCCCAGATAGTGGCCTATCATCTCCGGTTCTATCCTCACTTCCTTGAACTCCTTTCCATCGTAAACTGCTATAGTTTTACCGACGAATTGAGGGAGTATTATCATCTCTCGCCTATGGGTCCTGTAAACGTCCTTCTCTTTAGTTTGAATAGTCTCTAGGAAAGTCTTTTCTTCTTGGTTCAGACCTCGATTCAAAGACCTCCTTGCCCTGGCGGGCAGGACTTTCTTCAACTCTTTCAAGGACATCGATTTGAGTTCCTCGAGAGTATGACCTCTGTACTTGAACTCCTTCTTCCTGCGAGTCCTCATCCGCCTTTTTTTCTTAGCCATAAAGATCTACCTCTTTTTCTCCTTAGCTTCCTTCTTTTTCTTCTTGCGAGTCTTCTTGGAAGATATACGTCCTACCTTTCTTCCAGGAGGTGCATTAGATGAAACTGTTGAGGGTACGCCAACATGCTGATGATCACCGCCCCCATGGGGATGGCTCACCGCATTCATCGCTATACCTCGTACCTTGTATGGTTTCTTCGCTTTGGATTTACAAGCATGAACCTTGTTGCCCGCTTTAGCGAACGGTTTATCCTTGTGACCTCCACCGGCGACTATGCCGATGGTGGCTCTAGATCGCGAGTCCACCTTTTTGAAATGGTTGGAGGGTAATCGTAACGTAGTGATCTTCTTTCCATGCGAAACAACCACTGCATAAGTGCCCGGAGCCCGAACTAAACTACCTCCGTCAAGGGGCTCTATCTCAACATTGTGCACATAGGTCCCTACGGGTATCCGCTTCAAAGGCAGTACGTTGCCTCGTTTTGGAGGTGCTTCCGGACCGATCCGTATCTCCTGACCCTCTCTGAGTCCATAATTGGCCAGCATGAAACAAGTTTCACCATTGTCGAACTCTATCTCCGCCAGTGGTGTGGTCCTTCCAGGGGAGTGATGTAATCCGATCACTTCTCCCTTGGTCTCCTGCGATTTGGGATAACCCGGTTGAGCAAGATGTCGGTGACTGGGCGAACGATAAGTAGAGGAACCACGTCCTCTCCTTTGGGGTATGATCCTTTTACCCATCTAGAACACCCCTATCCTCATACCGATCTCCTCTGCAGATTCGTCCTCAGAGAACGTCACGGTGGCTTTCTTACCACGCCTGTCTATACGTGTATTTACCTTGACCACATTTGCTTCGAGGAGTTCCTCTATCGCCTCTTTTATCTGCAATTTGTTGGCTTTTAGATCAACTACGAACTCCAGTTTGTTTTCTTCTTCCATCAAGATCATAGTTTTTTCCGTCACATACGGATGAAGAACAACTTTGTGAGGTGTATCATATTTTACCATGGTTACCAACCTCCTACTTCATTCAATGCACGTACGCTGAAAAGTGTCAATCGCCCTATCTGACCGCCCGGTGCAAGATCATCGATGGTGACTTCGTCCGGGGTACGGACATCCACACCGGGAAGGTTAGAGAATGCTCGGATCCCGTCTGTCTCCTCGGGCAGTACTACCAGTAAACTGCGGGGTTTCTTGTATTTTCGATTTCGCATCTTACCCTTTCCAGCACGCACTTTTTTGCCGGTTTTGGCCCTCTCTACATCCTCCCAAATCCCTAAAGTCTTCAGCAATTCGATGGCTTCTTTTGTCGTTTTAATATTCTCAACTGATTTTTCCAACACGATAGGGAAGGTCAATCCGTTATCTTCTATGCGATGACCTCTTTTGATGACGAACTGCTTCTTTGCAGTCGCCGCTAAAGCCGATCTTCTTGCCTTGGCACGCTCCTTGGCGTTCATCTTCTTTCCCAAGTCCTTCTCGACCTTGGGCGGGTGGGCCCTTCGACCACCAACGTTGTTCGGTGATTCCGCAGCCCTGTTGCCATATTGGGTCAAACGCTGAACCCTGGCTATACCTCTACCTTTCCCAGGATTCGACACAGCATGACGCATACCTGCATTGGGTGAAGGTCCATAGGGCTGGCGCATATTCGATCGCATTGATACCACTGCTCGATGAACGATGTCCGGGCGTATCTCTTCTGAGAAAGCCCGGGGGAGTTCCGTGTCACCTTTTTTCTCGCCCTTCAAGTTGAATATATTGACTTTCATAGATCAGGCCCCCTGTTTGGATTCTGTTGATATGTAAGTAATCTGTGGCTCACTGACTTTGACACCCTTCAATCGTACGGGATCCCTCATGACCACAACACGTTTTGAAGGTCCGGGTACTGAACCGTGTATCAAGACATAGGGGTTGCGTATCTCTCCGTAGTTAACAAATCCCCCACTCGGAGTTACCTCTTCGCCGTTGTCGCCGACCTTGAGAACACGCTTGTTGAATTCGGTCCGCTGGTGGAAGCCCGTCTGACCGGCTTGAGGAACGGTGGGTCTTATATAACCAGGTATGAAAACACCGGTGGTACCCACATTTCTTCTTGATTTACTGTTCTTGTGGGATAAAAGCTTCACACCCCATCTCTTAACATGACCCTGAGTACCCTTCCCTTTGGTTATAGCGGATATGTCCACCATGGCTCCGGTCTTTGCGAATTCATGGTAATCGACCTCCTTACCCAGGACCTTCTTAGCGAAATCTATCCTTTCATCGATAGTCCCCCCTCCGATCCTCAATTCGAGTATGTCCGGAGTCTTCCTAGGTACACCGGAAACCTTCTCGGGGTGGGTCTGAATTATCGCACGGATGTCATCGACTTCAGGTGTATCGATCTTCTTCCACATGTCATCTGTGTTGAAGTTCTTCGGGATGGGGAAGCGCCTTCTAACGTTCTTATCGACATTCTTACCCCAAACCTCTCCCATGGTCTTCAGCCCTTCGTGAGTTTCACTGTAGAATCTGATACCACATACGGTCACAGGGGGTGTTTCGACGACCGTTACCGGCACTCTGACCTCTTGACCCGAGGTCGTGCTGGTCGGGCGATAATCCACTACGAATGCATGTGTCATACCTGCTTTGAACCCTGGAAATCCCTGTAACTTCGGTCCATCCTCTATCTCGGGCCAGGACCTGATCTTTGGAGTCATTGCTGCCGCTCTTTTTCGGGGAGAATACCCCATCGAACCTCTGCGCGGGTGATGTTTTTCTGGCATAATAATACCTCTATCATCTATTGAGTTGCGTTACCGCTAATGGATGAGCTAACTCGTCACAGGCACGTATCAGATGCCAAATCAGATGCTCGTTCCTTCTCCCAACCGTGACGTCTTTTTTCTACTGGGTTCCTCATCGGGATTGCCCATCACGTCTGGTCGAGATGCGATGTAGAACCTCATTAAAGGGGTGGGTTATTTAAATGTAACGGTCGAGAGCGGTGATATCACC
>PUPH01000157.1 GCA_003553085.1 Thermoplasmata archaeon | reverse complement strand
CCCATACCTGCGGATAAGAACACGAATATCACCGGCCAAGCCGCAGTGGGTGCCCCTACCTCGGCCTCCCCCAGACGTCCGAGCCAGAAGGTATCCACTATGTTGAAAGATATGTGCAGAGAACTGGATACCATCACCGGTAATGCCAGTACTAGGATGGTTTTGATGATCGGTCCCTCAAGGATATCCTCTCTTCTCTCTTCCGCAGATTTGACGAATATCTTCTTGAGTTTTTGGTAGCCGTTATCCGATATCTTACCACGCTTGACGCAGGGGTTTTACAACGATGGTTATTAAACATATTGGTCAATTTTGTATAGTTTTTGCTACAGGTACTAACTGTAGAGGACAAACTTCAATAGGTTTCTTCTCCCTGTTATCGGAGATGGACTTGAAACGTAACAACCTTGACAGATCGGATTCGATTTACTTAAAACACCATTCGGATAATCCCATCTGGTGGCAGGAATGGAGTGTGGAGGCTTTGGAAGAAGCGGTACGTGAGGATAAACCGATCTTCGTCTCAGTAGGATATTCATCCTGCCACTGGTGCCACGTTATGGCCCGGGAGGCTTTCTCAGACCCTGAAACCGCAAGTTTTCTGAATTCTAATTTCATCTGTTTCAAGGTGGACAAGGAAGAGAGGCCGGATATCGACCAGTTCCTCATGAAGTATATCGTCGAAAAAACCGGGAGCGGTGGTTGGCCTCTAAACGTGTTCATGACCCCTGAGTTAAAACCGATGCTCGCTTTCACCTATGCTCCGGCAAGGCCCATGAGAGGGCGCGAGTCACTACGGACGATAGCCAAGAGGGTGCGTGATTTTTATGATAAAGGAGGATCCGTTCCCGATTTCGATCCCAAGAGCAGGCCGCCGAAGAAGGTAGATCTCCGTGATATCGAACCTATACTGACAGATATATACGACTGGGAGTACGGTGGATTCGGAAAGCAGCAGAAGTTCCCCCCTCACTCGACGCTTCTATTCATGTTATACTCGCTATCTGTAGATGAGAGCGAAGCTATGAAGGATATGGCTCTTGGGACTTTGAAGTATATGAGGTTAGGAGGTTTGAACGATCATCTTCAAGGAGGCATCTTCAGATACTGTGTGGACCGTGGATGGAAGATACCGCACTTCGAGAAGATGCTTTATGATCAGGCCATGGCGCTCTGGAACTACTCCCTAGCCTATGGACTGTTCGGTTTAGAAGAACACCGGGTGATGGCCCGGGATATCCTCGGATGTCTGGAAGAGAGTTTCGCTGTCAACGGCTTATATCTGAATTCCATAGATGCGGATACCGAAGGGGAGGAAGGAGGAACTTATGTGTGGGACTTCCGAGGATTGAAAGAACATTTGGATAGGGACGAATTCAGAAAACTCCGTGATGTCTATCACGTGGAACAAGGTGGAAACTTCGGAGGGAAGATACACCTGGTGAAAAGTAAGGATGTTTCCCTGCCAGAGATAGAAGAGAAACTACTGAATATCCGAAAAAAACGACCGCAGCCCCATGCAGATCATAAGTTCTTGTCCGGTGTTAATGCATTGGTGATCTCTGCCCTCGTACAGGCATCTAAACACCTAGAGGAAACCGCACTTTTGAAGAGAGCCTCCCATAACATGGAAGAATTGTTGCAAAAGTTCTGGATCCATGATAAATTGGCACATTCCATGAGTAACGGAAACATCCAACGACATCACTACCTGTTCGACGCCTCGGCCTGTCTTGTGGCCTTGAATTTACTTTTCCAGGCGGATGACAGCTGGAAGGAACCGATGCTCGATATGTATTCTTATCTGATGACTTTCAAAGAGGAGGAGGGTTGGCTGGAAGCGGACTCGCGAGATTTTCTTCCCGTCCCAGCCTCATGGTACGATCACCCGATCCCCTCCAGCATATCACTGGCAGAACTGGGTATCACGAGTACAAAGATCCACACTGGTGATGAAGTTCATCCCAAAGGTTACAGGATGCCCTATCATTCCGACATATACAACATCTCTGAATTGATGTGCAGTGAAGATCGATTCTTGCTTTGATAGGATCGTCATGAGTATGCAGCCGATTTGAATGAACAAACAGTTAAATATGGAGCCCAACGCTCTTCGTACCATGACACGCCACGTAAGAGGGACGCATATATTGAACTTGATCGATTACGTAAGGTCTAAAAAGGGGAGCAACGGGGTAGATGAACTCTGGGATCGATTGGAAGAAAAAAGGGGATCTAAGAAAAAAGAGATCAAAGAAAACGAGTTCGTCGAATACGATCTCCTATTAGACCTCTTTGAAATTGTTGAAGAGCTGCATGGAGAACACCTGGGAGTTTCACGACCTAGGGAGATCGGTAGGCACATCGCGAACAACCTTGGATACTACGAGTTCCTCATGCGTGCGGATAGTTTTGAAGGATTGATTAGGAAGGCTGAAGACAGTTGGGATCAGGTATATGATTTTGGATCGATCGAACTCGTGGAGTACCATGACGATGCTGCGACCATAAGGTACCATGGCTATCCCAAGGACCACCGTATCTGTGATTATTTTCAAGGGAGTCTGGAAGCCGACATCGAGTTGATGGATATGGACGGTGAGATAGAACACACCGCATGCCCAGT
>PUPH01000113.1 GCA_003553085.1 Thermoplasmata archaeon | reverse complement strand
CGGTAATCTACCAGAGTACGTAGAGGAGTACAAACTCGCTCACCGGTCCGACCTCAAGGGAGTAGATAAGAGGATAGAGGAATCCCTTAAGGAGGTCCGGGATATGGAGATATGGAAAGAGAGCACCGAGGAACGCTTGGAAGAGGCTAGGAGAAAGGTAGAGAGGATGGAAAGATTGCACGGTACTGATAAGGGGGCAAAGCCATGACGGGTGCTACCATCGGATTGATCGTCCTTGTTATCATCCTTGTCGCTATATATCTTTATTTTAGGCATCGTGCGAAAAACCAAGCCTTAGAAAAGATGTACGGACACGTTCCCAGCCATGTAGAGCTGTACTTTGAAGAGTATTTTGACGAGATCATCGACAATTGGGATCTGGTAGATAGAAAAAGAGCCGAGGGATGGGCTACAGATATGGAAGGTAGGTTGAACAGAGTGACTGGACAGATCACCACCCTTAAGAAAAGAAAGAAGATGATCGACTCTGATCTAGACAAGGTCGAAGATAGGATAGAAAAGATGGAATCTTCCTGGAGAAAAGAGGTAGAATAAGATGTCAGCCACCGCCACCATAGCCGAAGTGATCTCCGAGAACTTCATGAACATCTTCTATGCGATAGTGATAGTTCTGATAGTATACGTGGTAGGGAAGGTCATAATCGTAAAGGAAAAGGAAAAAACAAAGCTCAAAGGGGCTGATCTACGTCTTAAGGCAAAGAAGATGGAGCTCTTTGAGAAAGAGAGACATATAAAAAATCTCAAAGAAGCGTCTATGGTGCTCAAAGACGATGAAAAATCAAGAGTCGATGAGATAGAAAGGGATAAAGCTATCCTATCAAGAAGGAGTCTGGCACTCATGAACGAGATAGAGGAAAGGATGCAGAGATTGGAAAGGGGAGCAGACAACGCTAAACTGCTCAAAACCCTTAGAGATATAAAAGGAGCGGAAAGAGAACTGTTCGGCAAAGAAGGGGGTAATCGATAATGGAAGAATATGCAAATAATTATGGGCAGAAGAAAGAGGACGTATTGGACCGCATACAGGAAGCTCTATTCCCCGGCGGGATGGAGATGGAAGGAACGGGATACAAGCGCAACATATTAGATCGAAGGATAGAAAAGTATCTGGATAAACACTTTGACGAGTATATCCGGGAATTCGGTCTGGTGAGAGAACTGGATCTTGAAGTGTATGAGGAAAAGTACAGCGACATAGTAGAAGGTATAAAAGACATAGATGAATTCCAGAAAGATGCGGAAGCTAAGATAGCATCGTTAGAGAGAAGATTGGATAGACTGGAGAGTAGATGATGTTGGTGATAAACTGAGCAAAAAAAGGCTGGATAAAGTGTTGAACAGCTACATCCTCGCTCAGGAGGAAAACCCATATCAACGTCTGAAGTTACTTCAGAAGTATTTGAAAGTGAAGGGTATCGCGGACATGAACATCCGAGACCTAAAGAAACGCATAGACAGGATGCAAAATGCCTCTGAAAATCGTAAGAAAGTAGATAAGATCGAGGCACTGCTCTTCACACGGGAGGGAACTCCTAAAAAGAATCGATACGGTTCATCTTTCTGTACAAGGTGTCAGATGTATAAGGATTACGAAAAAGAGTGTCCCTATTGCGGAAGTCTAGAATTGACGCTGTGAGTGATAATATGAAAACCAAACTATATTCGGATATAATAAGAAGGCGGGTCGATGTTCCCAACCGCCGTGAAAAAACTAAACTGGTCGAGATAGTTGCGTCTATTGGAGGTAAACATTGGTATGCAGAAGAGGTGATGATCGAATCTGGATTGATAGATAAGGAAGGGTACTACTACCCTACATCGGCCGTTGAGGGACTAGACGGCGAAGATCCTTTGACCTTGAATGCTAAATCATCGGGGAAAGAAAAAACAAAAAGACCAGATTCTTACCTACTCTCCGGAATGATAAAGAATATGGTGATAGACAGTTCTGGAGAAGAATTGGGAAGGGTATATGACTTCGAGATATACGTAGATAGAAACCCGTGGATAATCTGGAAGCTCCTGGTCAACCCTGTTGGTTTGAAGCCCACCAAGAAAAGGATCAGGATACCTACCTCGAAGGTCTCCAATGTGAGCAGTGATAAGATACATTTGAAATAGAGGGTAACATGAATACATGGATCATCGTTGCAATAATCATCGTCGTCCTCCTCATCGTACTGATGACCTCGCTGTACTTGAAGAAGCGTAAAGAAAAAAAGGAGAGGAAGAAATTGGACGACGTCAGTCGACTCGTTCGAGATATGAAGGAAAGACTTCACGACGTCCGATATAGAACACCGAAGAACATCAAGGTGGATCTGGAAGATAAAGATCGCATTTGAAAACACCTTTACTCGATGCGTCAGCCGAGGGGTATTTGTCTGACAATGTTCCTACAATCTAAGTTTTTACCATTATATCCATTTAGCTCGGTTAACTGCCAGATAGATCTCTGGTGCGGAAATTGGATTTTACATCAAACCTCAGATGGGGCAAAGACTTAAATCGTATGGAGTCGATGTCTATTTTGTCAGACAAAACAGAGGATAAATATGTGTAAGTACGTTTATGGGACCGGGAAATATGGGCCCGGAAGATGCGCTCACCCAAGT
>PUPH01000166.1 GCA_003553085.1 Thermoplasmata archaeon | reverse complement strand
TGACCGCCGAAAAGATACAAACTCCCAACCAAGATCGCCGCTACAACGACTACCGTTAAGGCGATTATTTTTATCTTTCGCTTAGCCATACCTCTTCCTTTCAATAATGCTTTTACGATTTTTGGCCGCGAATTCCCTATGAATCCGCCAACCTTTAATCAACTCCCTAAAAGCACAGCGAGCGGTTTTTTTATCCGGCTTTGTTCTCGCTGTGCCGGATTCTGTTTTCTATATAATCAAAAACCTGCCGGCGGATATGCTGAATCTGGTCACCGTCGGGCATAAAATCGAACATCTGCTCCAGATATTTCTGCTGTCTGACGCGTTTCAAAGCGGCTGCGAAGTTCATATCATACACCCAGCCAATTTGGAGCAGTCGCATATCGTTCCAGTTTTTCAGCAGGTTATAGTCAATCACCTTGCCGTTTAGCACAGCGTCGAGAATTTCCGGTGTAAAGCCGGGTGTATCAGGAAACTCTATCTCCAGGTGAAAATTTTCAGGGTCCCTTTTGTAATTCATATGCTCGGTTATTACCACGCGAAAAATATCAAGCTTATCAGCGTCGCGAATTAGCCTGGCAAAAAGCGAAGTACGCTCGTCGATATCTGTCGTCAGCGACTTTTGATTATGCCGCCCAATGGCCTGTTCAATTATATGCCGTTCCGTAGGATCGACCGAGTTCAATACATCGTACTTTCGCAACACCTTCAGTCCCAGGCCTGCATGATTTACGCTTCGCACATCATTATATGTCTGGTATTGACGGAACTGCTCGAACCGTCCGATATCATGAAACATCGCAATAACCTCTGCCAGTGCGCTGTCCGAGATATCCAGGCCGATTTCATTAACCAAATACCGCATTTGATTTTTAACCTCTAGGCTATGCTTTTCCTTGAGCTTTATATGGGCATTGACAAAAATATCATCGCCGTAAAAGCCCTTCACATAGCGGTCAAACCAGTTCTGAAATTCGGCTAATTGATTCTGACGCATTTGAAACCTTTATTCATTCATTTTTGCAGACTTATCGAAAAAAACAACAGATTTCGTAAGAAATTCAAGCAGATTTCACAAGATCAACATTATAACCCACTTAGACATAGCTTCCAGGGTAACCGTTTACAGAAAAGAGTACCGTTTTTTACAGTTAAAAACAAGGGAACGCTCGTAAATGCCATCGAATTCTGAGATATCTTGTCATTTCAAACCGCAATTTATAGCTCAAAAACAAAGTTTTAGGTATAAACGGTTATTCGAATATGCAGCAGAACAAAAAAAAATGAAAAAAAGGCGAATTTTGCTTGACATCGTGCGATATCCTGCGTATATTGCACTCAAACGCACTAAATATATCTTTGGCCATCATTTTTGAAAGGAAAAATAATGGAAAAGCATGAAAATCATTGGCATTTTAAAAACGAAGAGGAAAAACAGAAATTCACGGAACCAATAACTAAGGAAAACTGCGGCAAAAAATTGAAATTAATATTAGACTTATTAAATATCTCAAATAGGGAACTGGCCAGTATTTTGGGCGTTTCAGAAGCTACGGTTAGGCGTATCATCGCTAATGAGTCGCACCCAACCGATGAGTTTTTGCATCGACTCCAAGGTTTATGCGTAATAGGGGCTGCAAAATACAGACATCTCAAGGATTCAGACAAAGAGAAAATCTCTGAAATGATTGGTGCAACAGGTGGTACTGTTGCAGGAGTCGGAGGTAGTATAGCTGCTATAGGTGCAGCAGGCGCGGTAAGTGGTTTTTCGGCGGCGGGCATAACCTCTGGCCTTGCTGCCATAGGTGGAGGCGCAATGCTTACTGGTATCGCTGTTGTTGCAAGCATTCCAGTTGGAACCGGATTATTAGGTTACGGCTTAATCAAGGGTATCAAAAAAATATGTCAAGCCAATAAGCTAACTTGCGAGGAATATGATGGTAGATGGGAAATAAAAAGAGGAAATCAAGACTAAACTTAAGAACTTGACAGAGATTAAAGGAGAAAAAAATGGTTAAGATATTCTTGGAAATTGCTAAAATTACCGCTATTTTGGGAGTTTCGGCTCTTTTTTGCGATACTGACGAAAAGCTGCTACACAGAAAACAACCAAGAGGAGGGCGTTCGAGACCTCGAATATATCGGCCAACTGGTCGACCCAAGGGATTTGGGCCCCGCTCTTATAAGGGCAAGGGCATACCTGGTGGCTACCCTTGAGTTTTTGCAACAATATATTTTTGCCTTTCATGGAATATGTTGAAATAGATTGAGCGGAAGTTTTCGGAAAAACTATATTATTAAGAACAAATGTCGTTTGTTGCTCTAACCGCATTTATGCCGGTTTTTTACGGTCCTGCGGCTCCGATACGGTATTGAGTGCAGAAGCCAGATCCGTATAGCGGTACGGTATGTTAAAACGGCGGCACAAATCCTTTAACTTTTGCAAAACTGATTCGGTAAGCTCGGCCTGAACGGCAGGGTCGGCAATACACTGGAAAATTCTACATCCGGCGAAGCGGTGTTTGTGGACGCCGCATAAGCTGTTGTACCTGTAGGGGCAGACTCCGGCGGGCATCGGCTTTATCGGCTGCTTTTGTGTAAAATAGATTATTTCAGGGCTAGCAACGAAGAGGCGATGGTC
>PUPH01000142.1 GCA_003553085.1 Thermoplasmata archaeon | reverse complement strand
TCGCTCGAAGACAGGGTCTAGCTGCAAAACTGACTGCCAAAGCCATTGCAGAGGATGCCTCAGAAGGTGTGTATGTATCGGGCTTGGGCATATTCGATCAGGGTTTTTACAATAAGCTGGGATACGGCACAGGTAGTTACGAGAATTGGGTATTCTTTGATCCTTCTTCCTTGAAAGCAGAAAAACTAAAAAGGATGCCGAAACGGATAACCAAGGACGATTGGGAAGCGGTTCACCGATCACGGTTGAACAGGATAAAACACCATGGTGTGGTGGATCTGACCGATACTATGGAGTCTCGCCTGGCGATGGTCTGGCCCTCTAAAAGTTTCGGTTTAGGATTCTACGATGACGGAGAATTGACACATCATGTTTACTTCCGTGCCAAGAGTCTCAGTGAGGGTGATTACACTGTGCAGTGGATGACGTACAGGGATAGGGAGCAGTTGATGGAACTGCTATCCGTGCTCAGATCCCTCTCTGACCAGGTACATATGATCTCCCTCAGAGAACCTCCGGGCATACAGTTTCAAGACTTGTTGAAAAGACCTTTCAGGCATAGGAGGATAACCAAGAGTTCCAAGTATGAGAACAAGATGATGAGCCACGCGTATTGGCAGATGCGGATCCTCGACCTCGAATCCTGTATTGATCGATCTAGTTACCTCGGTAAACCGGTTAGATTCAATCTGTCACTACATGACCCCATCGAGGATCTGCTTGAAAAGGATGCACCGTGGCAGGGCATAACAGGCGATTATACGATCACCCTGGGTCCCGAGTCCAGTGTGAGTCACGTTAAGCGACGTAAGCTGCCCACGCTGAAGGCATCCGTGAACGCCTTCACCCGTCTTTGGCTCGGTGTCAGACCGGCAACATCTTTGGCCATGACAGACGATTTCGAAGCGCCACCTTCTTTGTTGAAAGACTTGGATGAGACGATACGCCTTCCGAAGCCATATCCAGACTGGGATTTTTAACCATCGGTAACATCGTTTCGAAGTTCGTTTCGATTCTTGAAATAAAGATAACCTATATAAGCAACTTGAGAGATTATTCTACAAGGGTCGAGACGAAACCTATCACATATCACGATAATTTCTCCTCCTCTCTTTTTCTTTTTTTTCCTTAAAAACTTATAAATAGAACGACGTTCTTTTCTCTTTTAGGGAGAACAAATGTTAATATTGTTCGTAGATGACGACCACGGTTTGCTTGACCAAGCGAGATATGTTTTAGAGGATAAGTGGCCAGATTTTGAAGTGATCACAGTTGATTCAGGTGATGATGCTCTAGATGTCCTGTCCAAAAAGAAAGTGGACGTGGTAATTTCCGATTATATGATGTCCCCGATGGACGGTTTAGAACTTCTGGAAAGGGTCCGGGACCGATACGGAGATATGCCCTTCATACTTTTCACGGGCAAAGGTAGGGAAGAAGTGGCAATGGAGGCTTTGAACATGGGTGCGGACAGATATCTACGCAAGGGTGGGGATCCTACAACACAGTACGAGATGCTGGCACAGGCGATACAGCAGGAAGTGGATCATAGAAAGGAACGGGAGCATAAAAGTAACATGCTGAGCCGGTTGGAGCATATGGAAGGTCGATACCGTTCGATGTTCGACAATCTGGATGTTCCAATGGTCTGTATAGATGAGGACATGAACCTATCCATGGTGAACAAGTCCTTCGAAAGATTATCCTCCTACGATAAGGGATCTGTGGAAGATAAGAAAAGATGGCTCCATTTCGTCAGCGATGATGATAAAAAACAGGTGGAAAAATACCACAAGCTACGTGGGATAGAAACATCATTGGCACCGTCTATATACACATTCTACTTTGTAGATAAATACAACAAAGAAACCTTCATGTGTGCAACATTCCAGTCGATACCAAACGGATCTACATGTCTGGTCTCTTTGTTGGATTTCGATTCCTTCGATTCCATGCTCAAAGAGCTGAAGAAAATTGAAGAGACTATGATAGGCTTGAGCAGTGGGGATCCTCCGGAAACGATACCATCGTTCGTCAAGGAGATATTCAAGAAAGAAAATCTGAACAAAGTTATACGCGAATGGATGCTGGACGAAGTACTTCTGATGCTGATCCTCTTAAATAACGGAGCCAACGGTAAAGAACTGATGTCTGAGCTCAATACGTATTTTGGTATGGAGCTCAGTTCAAGTATAGTCTATCCCGCACTTCACAGGCTGGAAGAGGGTGGTATTTTATCCGTCAGAGAGGGTATAAAGACCAAGGAATACAGTATAAAGGACGAGTCCTTGGTAAGAAAGAGATTGAACTTGAAGATAAAGGAATTGTTCGGCTGCTATGCACTGTTGAAACTATTGAATCCTTATTGAAGAGTGAAGTGGGCCCAGAGAGATTTGAACTCTCGACCTCCCGGTTATCAGCCGGACGCTATAACCAACCTAAGCCATGGGCCCTTTTGGGATAACGTCTAAGAGCACCCTATAAATAAAATTTACTTACCGGAGATATCCTTCAATTTGTTGAAATCCTTCTCCATCGTCGGTTTGAGATTAGGATTGTAAAGACCGGCGGCGGGGTGATACAGAGGTATTAGTATCCTCCCTTCGTAATCAAATTCCTTACCATGTATTTTTGAGATCCCCTTTTCTCC
>PUPH01000169.1 GCA_003553085.1 Thermoplasmata archaeon | reverse complement strand
TGTGTCGGTGAATCCTCAAGGGCGTCATATACTTCCTGCGAGTTATCCTCAGGGGGTGCGATCTCATCGTTCTCTCCTGCCTGAAGCTGTACAGGTATATCGATAAGATGCATTCCCGGTAGTGGATCAGGTTCTCTTTCTATAGCCGCGGCCATGGGTGCGATAGCACTGACTATATGGGTTTCATCTTCCACATCGTACTGAGCCGCTAAGATCGAGGCCTTTGCTCCTAATGAGAATCCGGTCAACCCCATGTTATCTACATCGACCAAACCTTCGATGGGGCTGCCTCCTTCGCTGTTCTTCTCATCCAAGAACTGCAGGGTCGCTATCAGCTCATAGGCACATTTCTCGTGATCGGAGTTGAACATGCCGGCATACTGCATACTCGGTACAGCGGTCACATAACCCCAACTGGCAAAGTATTCGCCCCAACTTTCGAAGAAGCTTCTATCCATGGTAAATCCATGGGCAACTACAAGACCTGGATACGGACCTCCGTCAGCATCTTCAGGATAATAGACATCAACGGGAACCGTCTCATCGTAGGGGCCTGTAAAAGAAGTGTCCCATACATCGAAGCTATAATCCCCCATCTGACCTGGTTCCTCTACCTCGTCTGTACCATAATGCTGAACCTGTAGATTCTCTGGTGGTGCTGGTGGTGTACCGACTATCTCGAAGGTTCCACTGACATCATCTTCACTTCGTCCGACAGTGTCCTTTATCGTAGCCCTAACACTACAGTCATCACTCATCTCATTGGGCACGGTCCACGAATACGAACCTGTGTCAGGCAGATCAGATTCTATAGTAGTCCAAGAACTGCCGCCATCGGTACTGTAGGATAGATCAACACCGTCTATGGGATCATCGCCCTGAACACTGTTCCAGGTGATCTCCTCTACCGTACCCGCTGTGAACGTTTCCCCACCGGTAGGCTGTGTTATAGTTATCTCCGGAGGTTCTCCGGGTTCCGGTTCCTCCGCCGCACCGACACCACCGCTGATCACTAATGCGAAAGGTTGAGGTCCCTGTGGCACGTTGTGTGCAGATACCGTCAATTCATAGGTGCCGGCCTCCACACCGTTTTGGTCCGGAAGTAAGAGTATGTTCTCTTCAACGTTCAGTCCGTCCCATTCTCCGCTTCTGGGTCCATTCCACGGGTTCGAAGAAGGATCGGGTTGTGAATATCCTGGATTGTATCCTGTGAACGAATTGCCTACATATCTGGTACCGCCCGGTGTACTCAACTCAAGGTCAAGATCGTTCACGATGGCCGGGCTGGCACCGGATTCTCCGGGATAATCGGACCATGCTAGTGTGACTTCGAGTTCCTGATCCGGATCTTCCACATCGAATGAGAATGACCAGCTCTCACCGGTAGAAAGCGACACGCCTTCGTTCCAAGAGTCGTATGCGATGAGGTTTCTATCGTCACCCTCGAAGTGCATGACCCTATCGAGCATACTGCGGCCATATCCTTGGTCGTTGTTCGGGAATCGCTCGTCGTTACTGTAAGCACCAGAACCCGATATCTCTACTGCACCATTGATTATCGTTGCCCTCACAAGTGCATTGCTTGGATTGAAACCATCCGCGGCATTCTGCGAACCGGAGGGGTACCACCCATCTTCGTAATAATGACGTACTTGAGCGACCTGTCCGGCCATACCTGGCGTAGACATGCTTGTACCGTCCATACTACTGTATCCGCTAGAGGACCTTGAAGCGGAAGTTACACCTTCACCGACATGCATGATCGTAGGTTTGATCCTTCCATCTTCAGCATATCCTCTACTGCTGAAGCCGGCTACACTGTCTTGGCTATTGTAATTGGTTACCGCACCGACCGTGATCACGTTCTTACCTTCACTTTGCTGAGAGATCGTGTGGGCACCGCCCCGACCGTCATTAGCTGCAGCGAACAATATGTTGTAATCTTTGTTATTCCAGATGAATTCGTCTGCGATCACCGCTAGACCGGCATACTCAGTACCAGTACCACCGCCCCAGCTGTTGGTGTGCACCCTACTGTCAGAATCGTAGCTTGCACCCCACATGTCTTCGTAAACATCATCGGGAAGTTCCAAACCGCCACCGCTGGTACCTATGTCTTGGAAAATCAACCTTGCTCCGATGGCGTTACCGTCATTACCGCTATATGTATCATAAGGTGGCGCATCTCCGAGAACACTACCGGCAACGTGGGTCCCGTGATACTGTCCATCATTCAGATCTCCGCCGATGGAATAATGTTCCTGTATCTTACGGTGATCATCACCTATGTCATTTCCGTCGGGATCGGCCCACATCTCATGACCATCGCCAGTTGTGTAAAGTTCACTATCACAGACAGTGACTAACTGTCCTTCACCGGTCACGCCTTCATCGGTGACCTTCCGATTATTTTGCTCGTTCGTTTGAGTGATCCAGGTTGCGTCACTGTTAAAAAATTCGTACTCGGAAACGCTTCTGCCGATGGAACGTACCTGAGGTAGGTTAGCGATCTCAGTCACTAGATCAGAATCACTTTCTACTCTTAGATACCCTTCTCTGATATGGGTCACGCGTGCCCCCATCTGCATCATGGTTCGGGCTACCCAAAGACAATCTGCGCTATCAAATGTGTATATATCTAGTTCCAACGTTTCTTCTGCTTCCAGCATCACATGGTCGAACTTGTATGCAGGATGGTATATGTCTACCCAGTTGACGAAGTCGAGCTGCTCGACTCTATCCACCAATCTGCTATCCATCTCGATTATCAGGTTATATCTGTGCCTGTAACCCTGTGGTATAGCGCCCATATCCATCAGTTTTTCCTGCCACTCTGCCCTGATGGGCCCTAAGAACTGTACGATATAAGCACGGTCGACCCCTTCAGGATAACTGTCTATCCTCAGCTCTTCTGGGATATCCGGTGTACCTTCAGCTGTGTTGAAAGTGTAAGAAGGCAATATTACCTCCTCTCTGTTCTCCATCCTATCTATAACATGACCCTGACTGACCAGTAGTTCGACGTTATCTTTAGTTGTCGAAACCAGTACGAATTCGTCATAGTCAGCCAATACCGTGTATCCCTCCATCGCGGTTAAGTCCTCTGTATCTACACCTCGTTTGTAAACCAATACTACCGTATCCTCTTCTTCAGTCTCGTGGGACATGGCGATCCCCACTGCAAACACTGACACTAGCAGTAGGAATACAGTAAAGACCGCTAAAACCCTATCTTTATTATCTTCTTTCATTTTGTTCTCCTCAATTTTGTCATCTAAAACAAATCACCGTGAATATTTCCCTATATAAGTTATCACTACATGTAGATTTTTTTAGAGGCGAAATAAGGGATTCTCTCTAAACAATAAATATTTATATCTAGGGAACCATTTCATCACCATGGAAGGTATCAGGATCACAGGACAGACACTTTACACAGAGGACAGGCCTGAAGACATCCTCCCGCAAGTACATTCGATATTGGTGTCAAAAAATCTAGATGTGCAGGGTTTCCCAAACAGCGTCACCGGTGAAAGCTTTCTCAATTCTGTAGAGGTGAAAGTACAGCCCTATCAAAACGGTACTACCATAACCGTTGACTATGGCCTAACGACTATCGGAGTCATCCTGGCGGTCATCGGGCTTATAGCGTTGTTGATCCTAGGGATCGTGATCTTGGCTTTGTGGTACATTAAGATGGACGAATTGAAAAGCACATTTAGACATTCCTTTCCAGCATTCATGCCGCCCCCACCCCATACGCAGCAAACTCCACCCCCTGATTGGGAATGATATCGGTGAGTGAATCACCTTATCCTGCGGGTGTTCTTCTCGGTAGAATAGTAGATATCGGCTTTATGACCTAATTCTTTCACGGCCATCTCGAGGTTGTCCGCGGGTATGAAGTACCTACCCCGGTCGTTGGTCACAGAATCAATACCTTTCAAGTTCTTCTTTACTTCATGAAAATCCATGTTCAATTCTGAAGAGAGATCACGGATGCTTATACCTATTTCATCAGAGGATATACGTCCTAAAGCCGCTATAGCTCGTCGATACAACATGTAAACGATTATCTTATTTTTGTTATCTAGTTCAAAATATTCTTCTAGGAATACAGGTGATGCTGTGCCCTTGTCGATGGCTAAGAAATTCTTTAGAGAAACGAACAACCTTAAACGATCCACTTCATCTTTATCTACATAAAGATTTTTCAAAGGGTCTTCTTTCGAGATCATGTGTATCCATCCTTTCTTTGATATAAACTATCGGGCAGCTCAGATAAGGTATTTTCCATCCTCCATTATCTTCTTACCGTCGAACCACACGTCGCAATGTGTTAGCACCATATCGATATGTTCCGGACATGTCCAACCTGCGTAGGTTTCTGATTGTATAGGATCACCGAATGCAACATGAACTCCCGGGAATTTTTCATCCTGTAACATGTTGTCTATCAGCTCTTTCAAGTAAAGATTGGTCCCTATACCGAATTCTCCGACCCAATTGGAACAATCGTGGAGTGAAAGGTATTCTTCCATCTCAGCCAAAATTTCTTCGTTTTCACACTGTATATCTACTGCTTTGGCCCTTTCATCCATGGCTATATCCACTGTAAGGGGAGTTTCTAGCAGATCAGCGTGTTTATATCTTTCACCGATATATTCACCCAATACACCGTCCACTACGATCTTTCCCTCCATCTCCGTAGGGGCGGTGAAAACCTCTCCCGATGGAAGATTGATCCAGTGTCCAGGGGTGTGATTTAACCCTGTCGATGCAACCCATTTAACGTTATCAAATCTTGCTGTTAGATCGGTACCTAACTCGTTCACAACACGGATCTCATCGACCTTTTTCAATCGTTCATGAATACTGTTGGTGAACTTAGATATCTCTTCATAGTTTGCAGCCATGCCAGACTCCATTATCTTTTCAGTTATATCCACCATGTGTGCATGGCGTCCACCCACTAAGGCGGCTTTGATGAAAGGCTGCCTGACCGTTTCTAGTTCACCTTTTAAAGACTTACCTGTCCAGAAGGTCACCGTGGCTTCCTTTGCAGCATCTTGGATCGCATCAGGCAGTTTATCAAGAGGACGACTACCGTATAGTTCGAGTTTAAAATATCTAACCTGGGGAGTGGCTTCGAGTGCCGCTTTCCTAAGACCTAAACCTATCTTCTCACTGAATTCGTCTGAAACGATGACAACTTTGTCTTGAGCGGTCACACCCATACATGTATTTACAGCTGTTTCGCATCCGTCTTTCAACGACATAACAATACCTTCTCAGGCTGTGAAGTATGGTGGAGTACTTTAAACCTTTTCCATATCGACTAATCAAGTCTGTGTAACGTCCGCCCGATCTTTAAGGACTGATGATCCAAATCACTTGGTGATCATGGCTGTTGTAAACCCAGTATCCTTGACAAGGTTGGAATTCAAAAGAACCTACATCGTGATCATATGCCAAATTATATTCTTGGGATGCTTCGAAATAACCCACGCTTGTAACTTCCGTTGGTAAACCATGATTCCCCGCAGTCTCAATTGGTAGGCCCACCATGTTCCACCCAGGATACAAAGTTATGTCTTGTGACTCCGGTTCGCTCCCCTCTATGGTTAGCGTATCATCTTCGGTCATGCGTATCCAGATACCCATGTTACTATCCCACGATCCTACATCGTTGAAATGATCAGGCCTATCGGGTACGTAGGAATGCCAAATATTTTGTTCTGGATCGTAATAAAGAACACGGTCGAAACTTCCCGATATACCGTGTTCCTCATCCTCTAAGATCTCTTCCAGATCTGCGTCAGGGATATCAAGGTTGAACGAGATAAAGTTCCAACCGTCGGAGTCATCGTTTAGATAAAGCTCGATCTCGGTGGTTGTGATCTCATCCTCTACGAAGTGAGCGGTTATGTTCATATCTTGGTCCATGAGGATGGTTATTTCTTCGTCCGTACTGCTCACATCACCAGACCAGTGACAGAATGCCCAGCCCTCGTCAGGGGATGCCGTGACCGTGACCTCTTCATCCTCTCCGTAATGATGTGTACCGACTTCAGGATCCGTGGTTCCACCTTCATCTGCATTTATCGTCAGATGATATCCCCACAGACTCTCTAAGTGATCTAAGGTGGCGTTGATCACTATGCCCTGCTGCTCTTCTCTGGTGATATCAGCTTCGTTATCTCCGCTCTGATCCCCATACCATCCGAACTGGGCGTGATTTCCACCCACGATCTCCACGAATTCGGTATCTTCGGGCAGTTGATCTTCACTGTTTTCTATATCCGAGACCTCTGTCACACCGTCGTTAGTTCCGTAGATAGACATGAACTCGCCATCCTTATCACTCAGATCGGTCCTTCCTATACCGATAAAACCCGGATTAGGATAGGAAGCCCATATGTTTAGCCCAGCAGGTTCGTGGTCATCAAAATACTCACATGCATAAACACCACCGTTGGAATGACCACCGACGGACCATATCTCTATCTCGGGATAATCATCGATAACGTCTTCAAAGGGCCCTCCGGTAGGCATCCCAACACCTGGATAAAAGAGTACCACGAAAAAGCCCTCTTCAGCGAAGGCTCTTGCCGCCGGTGCGTAACAAGCGGGATCCACGTATCCACCCGAACCGAAGGCATAGCCTACGACGGGATCCACACCAACTGGCTCAAAAGTTATACTGTCATAGCTGTCGCCTACCTCTGTAACGGTAACGTTATCACAAGATTCCATAGCATCCAACGCTTCCGGCATGGGTTCATGGTCATAATCATTCAAACTAGAATCAACATCATCTACCAAACCTTCTGATGAGTAAGATATCACATGACCACCACTAAGGGCTGGAACCATCAGAGATATCACAAACAAGAATGCAAAAAAGCAGACCGATATTTTTGAACTCGTTTTCAATGATCCTTTCCATCCTCTTACCTTATTTCTTCCTATCAAGTTATCGGGACTCCGAGTACAAATTTTGTTGTTTTTTACTTAAGGGTTTATGCTACATGTATGGATAATACTGTAGGTTTTTTTAACACAATTTATTACATCGGTGGTTGCAAGGATCTATCTGAAATACATTTTCTAACACTTTACTTTTCGCTGAAAATAAATGGACCCAGCGGGACGAACCAATTTTGCCAGAAATTTGTGAGTAGTAGGAACAGGTTCCTACTTATTTTCAAATCCTCATGGGAACACGGAAATTTAGCGAAGTGGACCTGTCAGAATGCTGGCGCATTCTGCTAGTCCATTTTCCGTTGAAAAATGGACCCAGCGGGATTTGAACCCGCGGCCTCAACCTTGCAAAGGTCGCGATCTTCCGGTCTGATCTATGGGCCCAAACGAGTGTAACGAGTTTGGGGGCATAGATAGGAGGAACCGGTTTGTTCCTGCATATCTATGGCCGAAGTAGGCATCTGGGATTTACTATGTCTATGATTTTCTACACACCTAGAATGACTTTGATCGTAGCGCACAACACATCAGCTGTGCAGTACGATCTCGATATGGACTTCGTCCGGAACCTGTATGCGCATGAGCTGTCTAAGTGCCCGCTCGTCCGCATCCAGATCTATCAAGCGTTTGTGTACTCTCATCTCCCAGCGTTCCCAGGTCTCAGAACCTTCTCCGTCAGGAGATTTTCTGCATGGAACGACTAGTTTCTTTGTGGGTAACGGGGTAGGACCTTTCATCTCTACGCCTGTGCGTTCAGAGATCGCCTTGATCTGACGGCTTATCTCGTCCACTTTTTTAGGACTGGTTCCGCTGAGGGATATCCTTGCTCTTTGTACCACTTTATTCACCTTTATAAAAAATAAAAAGAGGGTTTGAAGATGTTTACATCTTCTTTGGTTTCACATCGATACACTGACCAGCGGCCACTGTCTGACCCATATCACGGATAGCGAACCTACCGAGTTCGGGGAAATCCTGGGCCTTCTCTATCACCAGGTTCCTAGTGGGTTTGACAGTAACTACCGCAGCATCGCCGTTCTTCAAGTAGTCGGGATTCTCCTCGAGTACCTCACCGGTACGTGGATTCAACTTCTGTTTGAGCTCGATGAAAGTACATGCCACCTGTGCGGTGTGTGTGTGGAACACAGGAGTGTATCCCTTGGTAACAACGCTGGGGTGGTCCAGTACGATGATCCTTGCATCGAATGTTTCTGCCACTGTCGGTGGATCATCCACGGGTCCTGCTACATCGCCTCTACGGATGTCGTTCTTTCCGACGCCACGGACGTTGAAGCCTACGTTGTCTCCCGGTTCTGCCTTGGGCAGCTGTTCGTGGTGCTGCTCGATGGACTTTATCTCACCGGTCACGTTGGCGGGCATGAAGTGTACCTTATCCCCAGGCCTCATGATGCCTGTTTCAACACGTCCGACAGGAACGGTACCTATACCTGTGATGGTATATACGTCCTGTACGGGAAGTCTCAGTGGTTTATTCAAAGGCTTCTCCGGTACATCCAGCTTATCGATCGCCTTGAGGAAAGTTAATCCCTTCCACCAGGACATATTGTCGCTGTTCTCGACGACGTTATCTCCCTGCAGCGCACTGATCGGCAATATCTCGAACTGTTCGTCCCTATAACCTATCTGTTTGAAAAGTTTATTGACGTTTTCCTTGACCTGGTTGAACCGCTCCTCGCTGTATGCGGGTTGGGTTGCATCCATCTTGTTAACAGCCACTATGAGCTGGGTAACGCCGAGAGTCCTGGCCAGGAAAGCGTGCTCCCTGGTCTGAGCCATTATGCCCTCAGGGGCTGAAACGACCATGACCGCGGCATCAGCTTGGCTGGTACCGGTGATCATGTTCTTAACAAAATCCCTGTGCCCCGGTGCGTCGATGATGGTGAAATAATACTTGTCAGTATCGAACCTTTGATGCATAACATCTATGGTTATACCTCGTTCTCTTTCTTCCTTCAGCTTATCCATCACCCAAGCGAACTCGAAGGTACCTTTACCCATCTCTTCGGCTTTCTTCCGGTATTCGTCAATCTTATGAGCGTCTATGGCCTTGGTCTCGAACAGCGTTCTACCTACCAGTGTGGACTTTCCGTGATCCACGTGGCCTATGAACACGATATTCAAGTGTGGTTTTTCTGCCATTTTTGTGCCTCCATTAATCTCTATTTGCCCTCCCTAATGCCTTTCCATATTTATAGTTTTATCCTTCTAACCCCTCCTTTTTAGGGTAAAGGACATTAATTATATTAATATCCCGCGTTTTTCGAGTATATATCATGACTTTCGAGATAAGGGAAGCTGACGAGGATGATCTAGAAAAGATGTCTAAGTTATGGTACGAGCTGGCGTTGATGCATCAGGATATGATGATAGAATATGCCTTGGTCCATGATGCAAAATACGAGTGGGTCAAGTTTATGGAGGAATCCATGAAAAACAACAGCATCATATCATTTCTTGCAGAGGAGAAGGGCGAGGTCCTTGGGTTCGTAAGTATATCCCTACGGAGGAGGGGACCCATCTTCAAGTTGAGAAACATAGGAGCTATCATGGATCTTATCGTCAGGGAGGATATGCGTAATCGGGGCATAGGAACGAGTTTGGTCCTAAAGGCCGAATCGTGGATCAGAAAAAAAGGATTCCACATGGCCGTACTCACCGTAGCACCTGAGAACCAAGGGGCCATAGAGTTCTGGGATAAGCTAGGCTATAAGACCTACCTACACAAGAAACTAAAGAAACTTTGACTATGTTCGAAAATGATCATAGCCACCACTTAGTTCTGAGCGTTCATCACCATCCACCAAATATCGCCCATCATCGATGATCCTGCCAACGACAGTATAGCTGACATCTTTTATCATGTCTATCTCCGATCCGGGGACGGTGAAAACGAGTTCGAAGTCCTCTCCACCGGAAAGCGCCCAAAAGTATGGGTCCTTACCGATCTTTTCAGCCGCCTCCCTCGTCCTTGTAGATATTGGGATCTTATCTTTATGGACTTCAGCACCTACTCCACTCTGCTCACATATATGCAGGACTTCTGAAGCCAGGCCGTCGCTCACATCTATCATGGCACCGACGTGTTTGGCGAGTTGCCTGCCCTCATCCAACCTACATGAGGGTTCAAGATGATACTCAGTGTAGCCCTGGACACCGGCCCGGAGGAGATCAAGACCCGCCCAGCTCTTGCCAAGGTCTCCGGTCACACAGATCAGGTCACCGACACGGGCATCACCTCTGAGACATAGGTTCTCCTTCTCGACCTTACCGATTATGACTATATTTATGACCAGAAGATCACCGTGGGTCGTATCACCGCCGATGATGGTAAGACCGTACTTTTCAGAGGCCGCTATCATCCCTTCGTACAGAGAGTCCATGTATTCCAGATCCACATCATCTGGTAGCGCCATGGAGACCAAGGCCCAAACGGGATATCCTCCCATGGCGGCCACGTCGGAAACATTCGCCACCATGGATTTCCAACCGATCTGTTTCGGAGTCTGCCACCGCCTATTGAAGTGGTCGCCGGACACCAGCATGTCCGTGGTCACCAGTGTGTACAGATCTTCACCATCGAGTACGGCACAATCGTCCCCGATACCTTTCACTACATCTTTACCAGAGCCTATCTTAGATGCCAACCGATCTATCAGACCGAATTCTCCCAGTTCGCGAAGTGAAGTCATAACGGAACCTCCTTTACTTTCCTTATCTTTTCTTCGAAGCGCTTGATATTATGGAAAAGGTCTCCGCACCGAGTGACTGAAGATACTGCACATATCATATCTACATGCGGAGATAAACTTTCTATGTCCCGCTCCGTTACACCACCTATAGCGGCACAGGGAACCGCCACCTCCTCGGCTATCTCCACTACCCCTTCAACACCCAGTTCCGGATCATGATCCTTTTTTGTTTTTGTGGCCCTCAGTGGACCGACCCCTATATAATCCGCCGGTCCCTGAGCACTCCTAGCCTGCCGTATATTGTGTGTGGACACACCTAATATCTTCTCTCCGATCAACTTCCGTACAACGTGGTAGGGGAGGTCGTTCTGCCCCACGTGTACTCCGTCAGCACCCACGGCCAAGGCGATATCTAATCGGTCATTGACTATGAATATAGCCCTTCCCTCACACACTTTTGCTATCTGCAGCGCCTCTTCATACATCCGGCGGGTAGAGCCCGATTTGCATCGATACTGGACCATCCTAACACCGGCCTCCACGGCTATCTCGACTTGTTCGGCCGGGGCGAGATCCATCCGTTCGTCGGTCAGATAATAGTAGTTCACATGTTCCAATCCATAGGGGGCTGACATCAGTTCACCACATAGGTTGCTATACTTTATACGTTTACCTGCTTGACTTCCAGTGAAACCTGATCAAAGGAATCTTTGAAAACACTTGCTCATATCATCGTAACAATTCAGAATATAGCTATCGATCACTACAAAAACCACGGGCTACCCGGATGGAAATCCCTAGAAAACTTGACCACATATCTCGCTCATCAGATGCTTATTATTCTTAGATACTCGAAGATCGCTGACATATTTCTTGGCTGGATCCACGATGTCATCATCGAATTGATTTACGTTTGATGCGATTCACATCTCATCCGATTCTTCGCCCATATCTTCTAGGACTGCATGATCCTCTTCCTCGACATCCCTTTCGACTTCACCTTCCGTGAGCCTAGTCTCTAACCATCTGTCTTTCGTCAGGTATAGTACCAGCGCCAGCAGTACGACCACTATCCCGATCACCGGAAGTATCCATAGTTGCCCCCATTCTGTATCCACGGTAAAGTTCGCTGATTCAACGCAGTGGTTACCTTCGGTATCCACCGCTCTTACGGTAACGGTATATTCACCATCGTCCAGACCTTCGAAGGTGTACCGGGTATCCGTACCAACATCGATCCACTCACCATCGTTGAGCCGTACCTCGTAGCGGTCGATGGAGTACGTACCTTCAACGGCCTCCCATTCGACCGTTACTTCATCGTTATCGAACACCGTTCCATCATCGAAAGAGGTGATGTTAACCGTCGGTGGGATGATCTCATCAAAGTGGGCGGTGAGGGTCTTGTTATCATCCATGAAGATGGTGATGTTCTCGTTGTGCACCTCATCGTCGGCCACATCACCGGTCCAATGGCTGAAGTACCAGCCCTCGTTCGCAACAGCGGTCACGTTGACCTCATCCTCGTAGAGGTAAGTATGATCACCTATCGTCGGTGTGGTCGTACCCTCTCCTTCGACACTCAAGTTCAAGGAGAACTCCCGCCTCTCGAAGTGGGCGGTGA
>PUPH01000050.1 GCA_003553085.1 Thermoplasmata archaeon | reverse complement strand
TCGCATGCGAACATCTTACCGGTCCTCCCGAGACCGGTCTGTATCTCGTCGGCGATGAACAGTACGTCCTTCTCACTGCATAGCTCACGGGCCTCCTTAAGATAGCCTGTAGGAGGCAGCACTATTCCTCCCTCACCCTGCATGGGCTCCACCAGGAACGCCACCGTGTTGGGACCTATGGCCTTCTCTAATGCAGCTATGTCGCCGAAGGGTATCACCTTGAATCCAGGAGTGAAAGGACCGAAGCCCTCGCGATACTCTTCTGTGGTACTGAATGATATTATGGTTATGGATCTTCCGTGGAAGTTGTTGGTGCACGCGATTATCTCTGCTTTGTCCTCGGGAACACCCTTTACCTGATGACCCCATCTTCTTGCGGCTTTGATAGCCGTCTCCACCGCCTCGGTACCCGAGTTCATGGGCAGCACCTTCTCCTTTCCGGTTATCTCGGACACCTTCTCATAGAACGTACCCAACTTGTCGTTCATGAACGCCCTGGAGGTCAGCGTCACCCTGTCAGCCTGTTCCTTCAAGGCCTTTATCACCTTGGGATGGCAGTGACCGTGGCTCACTGCGGAGTAAGCGCTCAACATGTCCATGTACTTCTTACCGTCCACGTCCTCGACCCAAACTCCCTCGGCCTTGGATATGACCACCGGTAGTGGATGGTAGTTCTTTGCTCCGTACTTCTGAGTCAATTCTATTATCGCTTCGCTTCCCACCGACTGCGCGCTTTCCTCTTTACCTTCGATATCTTCCTTTTCAGAGCCCATGTTATCAGCGTTTGCCCTGAGTGTGTAGTTCTATTAAAATGTTTGTCGGGTTTGGTGATAAGCAGGGCGAAAGCGAAGATTTAAAGAACGGGTCCAACGTTCCACCTAAAAATAGGTGAGCACATGAAACGGAACCTCGCGGATAGGCTGTTAGGAGCCATAGACGAAAAGAAGAACCCGTCCGTAGTGGGACTCGACCCCAGGATAGGGATGATACCGGAACACATCAAGGAGGATGCGGTGGAAAGGGCGGAGGATCCCTTCGAAGCGGTGAGGTACTCCTTCGTAGATTTCAACAAGGCACTCATCGACTCCATCGAGGATATAGTCCCGGCGGTGAAACCGCAGATGGCTTTCTACGAGCAGTACGGTCACCACGGGGTGAGGGCGTACCACGAGATAGTGGATCACGCTAAAAAGAGGGGGCTGATAGTCATAGGAGATGTGAAGAGGAACGACATCGGGAGCACGGCGGAGGCCTACGCCGCCGGGCACCTGGGGAAGGTGGAGCTGGCAGATGGTCATCACGAGCCGGCTTTCGACACAGACATGATAACCGTGAACGCATACCTGGGGACCGACGGCATAGAACCCTTCCTCAAAACGTGTAAGGATCACGGTAAAGGTATATTCATACTGGACAAGACATCGAACCCGTCCTCCGGAGAGCTGCAGGACAGGACGATAGAGGGTGACGGCAGGGTCTATGAGCTCATGGCGGAGCTCATCGACGGCTGGGGCCGGGAGCTGACCGGGGAGCGAGGATACTCCTCTGTAGGAGCCGTGGTCGGTGCCACCTATCCGGAAGAGGCTAGAAAGCTCAGAAACATGATGAAGAAGGCCGTGTTCCTCACACCAGGATACGGAGCCCAGGGCGGTACCGCCGACGACATAATCCCGTGCTTCAACCGGGACGGCTACGGAGGTATCGTCAACTCTTCTAGAGGTATCAACTTCGCATACATGCGCGAACCTTACTCAGAGGACTACGGTCCCGAAGAGTTCGCAGAGGCTTCGAGAAGGGCCGCTAAAGATATGAAAGACGACATCCTGTCGTCACTGGAAAAAGGCGGTAAGATACCGGAAGGCTGGTGAGCACTACTTCTTCCTGCACCTGAACACGACGGTGCCGCCGTCGGTGTAGGGTGGACCGGGATCGAGGCACTGCACGAAGGCCGTATCTCCTTCTGCAGCCAAACCGAGTTCCACCGGATCCACACCTTTCTCCAGGGCCGTAGTGTAATGTAGCAGGGTACTCAGAGCATGGGTACACAAACTGTCTGTTCTCTTCAGGTCGATCTCCGGACCGTGGACCACTATCTTATCACCCACACGGTGTACGGGACAGCCACCCTTTATCTCATGAACGATGATCTCGAGCATATATATACAAGTCATTTTCAGCGATAAATAGGTTTAGTCCATGTGTCGGGGAGGTATCGACGTAAGACCATATACAGGCTTGATGAATAATATTCAAAAGATAAAAAATATATCTACGAAAAGTATATAGTAATGCTAATGTATGCTACAGTATTAAGGTGAAATAATATGCACGCGAAAAAATTTTTGGTAGTACTGCTAGCACTTTCCCTACTATCGGCCATACCCGTCATGGCAGGCGGAGAATACAGCGATGTGGTCACCGATGATACGGGAGATGTTATGCGTTTTATAAGCGAAGACGAATGGACACTCGTTGAGAACCCGCAGTTGGACATCGTCAAGGTAGAGGTGTCTGAAGACCCGGACTGGGTATACGTTGAGCTAACGGTCGTAGGGACCATAACCGACAGTCCTAGTATCGATTACGAGATATTTTTGAAGTGCTCCGGTGGTGGAACCTACGAGATATACTATAACAACGGCGAATGCGAGGTGATCGCAGAAAGGTTCTACGATGG
>PUPH01000028.1 GCA_003553085.1 Thermoplasmata archaeon | reverse complement strand
GGAGACGGGTTGTTCAACAAGAACACATCTTATGGCATGTCCAGCTGGCTGATCTCGCCTGAGATAGACCTGATCGATGCAAACTCACCGGTACTCACCTTCCAGCACTGGCGAGACTGGGGCGATACCGCCCTGTTCGATGCGGGTAACGTCAAGATATCCACCGACGGTACGGACGGCCCATGGACCCTGATAATACCGGAAGAAGGCTACGACGGAACGGTACCCACGGATTGGGACAACCCATTGGGTGGAGAAGAGGCATATGGCGGTATCCATTACTGGACACAGGCCACATTCGACCTTTCGGGATTCGAAGGTGAGACCATCCACATAGGCTGGTTCGCAGGTGTGGATAACTGGGACGGAGACTACGGTGCGGGCTGGCGTGTGGACAATATAGAAGTGAGACACATAATCGATGAAACATCGGAACCGGACAGCTGGTATTCCTTCGTTCCTGACAGAGCCGAGCACTTCAACACCTTCCTTAACTGGGACCACACCATGGGTGTCTGGATACAGATGAACAGCGATGTAACACTGACGGTCTCGGGGATAGTGCCAGTGAGCACGGACATAACCCTGCAACCCGGGTGGAACATGGTGGGACTGCCCAGTGAGAGTAGTGGCAACCACGGGCTGCCCGGTGAAGTCGATAGGATAGGCTACTTCGAAGCTTCCGACGAGTACAACCTTGTATACGACTACGATCCGGAAAACTTCATCTTCGAACCTGGTCAGGGTTACTGGATCTACAACGGTGCGGACCACAGCGTGGTCTGGAACGTGGAGTATTGATACAACCCATATCCCCATGTAACACCGGATCAGCCGCCCGACAGCACATCATCGATGAGTTCGGCTGGACCATCACCGACGGTGGTCCCAAGAAAAATATCTCGACGATGATATCAACGGCTGATAGTCGAAGGATGTAGGTCTAACTCATCGAGCCCCGGTACATCTTGAAAGGATTTATTAGGCCGAAGTACATCCTCGATCCATGTGGTATGTATACCTACTCCGTACTAGAGACGGTTCCCTTTACACCGGGATCACCACCGATGTTGAACGCCGTATGGAAGAGCACAAAAAGGGCGAGGGGAGTAAGTACGTCAGGAGTAGGTTACCCTTTAGATTGGTATATACCGAGGAACATGAAGACCGCAGTTCCGCTCTTAAACGTGAGGCCGAGATAAAGGGGTGGAGGAAGGAGAAAAAGGAAAGATTGGTATCTGGTTCTCTGTAAGATCGATCATATTTTTTTCCAGGTCGGATGGATCACTATACAGGAGCGTCTTTCCTGAAACAAGCGTGAAAATGAGTCTTGGTTTTACCGGTTTTAAATACCGTGAACCCGTGTTCGTTCATCATCTCTATCGCTCCGTCCAGCGTTAACCTTTCGTGGTCCGGAGGTCCTCCGTCTCCCTCCACATCTTTGTCCCAATCGACTACACATACCTCTCCTTCCTGTTTCATCACGCGATAGAGCTCGTCAAATGTACCTCTATCATCGATCTCGTGCAGTACATTCACAAGGAATGCCTTATCGACGGCTCCAGATGGTACGGGGATATGTCCTTCTTCGTTGAGCAATATATCCACGTTCTCACACGTATCACACTTCTCTCTCAGCCTATCCAGCATCTCTTCCTGTACATCCACCGCATACACTTTCCTCACGATATCCAACAGAGGTAACGTCAAGAATCCGGTCCCGGTTCCGAGATCGAGCACGATATCCTCTTCTCCAAGCTCTAGAAGACGTAGTATATCATCCGCATCCCTATCTTTGGAGTCCAATATCTCTGCGTGTTTCGGATCGAATTTGCTCATATCGAAAACAAAACATAGACGTCAACATAAGTCTTTTCACACAGAAGTAAATAAAATATATCTCGGCTTCCATGGTTCCATATGAGCACCGAATACGGATTGATCCAAAGGGCGGCTTCGGTAGTAAGACCAAAAAGGATCGGAGACAGCACGATGGGTGATGTGGGATGCGCCTTGGTGGCTGAAGATGGTGAGATATACACGGGCGTATGTATCGATACTCCATGCGGTATGGGGTACTGTGCGGAGCACAACGCCATAGGAACCATGATCACCCATGGCGAATACAGGATCAGGACGATAGTGGCCGTGTGGGTGGATCAGGAGGGTAAGACCCATGTGATTCCTCCCTGCGGTAGATGCAGAGAATTCATGAAACAGGTCCATCCCGACAACCTTGAGGCAGACGTGATCTTGGCTAAAAACAAGGTAGTAAAGTTGAAAGAACTGCTGCCGCACCACGTCTGGTGCGATGGATGATGGTAACTATTCCATGAGATGGATGATCAAACTTTACCCACGGGTGATACGTAGATGGTGAATTCCTCTTCTCCATCGACACCCAAAAGTTCGTCCATCAGGTCCTGGTCGTATGCCGCTATAGCGCACGTACCGCACCCGATCCCTTCACATGCGAGATAGAGGTTCTGACACACATGCCCCGCGTCCAGTGCTATGACCTTGTATGATGCATCACCATATCGCCACTCCATGCGATATGGTATGGCGGTCCATATGAATGTGGCGGCACAATCCCCTGCGAAGCGTTGACCCAGTGCCGCACGAGTCACCGTTGATACCAGGTCGGGCTGTTCCCTTACTTTTATCAAGCCGTGTTCCAAGGGCAGATAACGGTAGATCGCTCTTTCCAATCCATCGACCCTCACCGCTGCGACGTATGTCTCCAGTGCGTGCCTGCAACCTGCCGATGGTACGACCCTATATGCGTGGCCGTGATCTATCCTTCTCCTTATACCTTGGGTGGCCCAAAGGAGGAAGGATAACTCTCCCATGGAGATATCTTCTTCTGAGAAGGAACGCCTTGACCTGCGCTGTGATATGGATCCCACCAAAGATATGTCCACATCACAACTTTCCGGGTCGGGCAGTTTTATGATCTCTACTTCTTCCGGTATCGGTTTTTGGATGGGAGGCGGAGGTACACCCTGGTTTTGATCGGTCTTGGAAAAATCGGTGCTTTTTCGAACATCATCTTTGAGGAGATCTCTATTCATGAATTCAAGATAACATCCCAGGGTCTTTAAACTTGGCATCCTCACCACCGACTGACTCTTAGTGAGGTGGGGAATAACTTAATTAACCCTTTTTCGGTTAATATATATCATGTGGCCCTGGATAGAGATCATCATCGTGATGCTGATACTCGTGCTTGGACTTTTTACTCTGAAAAGGATATACACTTCAGGAAAAAAACAGAAAAGGATCTGGAGGATATTTAAAGAGGCATCTGAAGAATTGGGGTTAGAGGTAAAGGACGGTCCCGTCACCGATTATGGGTATCCCAAACTTTTTGGAAGATATAAGGGAAGGCTGGTCTATGTACATCCCACTGAACGGAAAAAACAGCAGAGTACTGTTTATGCGGTACAGAATGCTCTGACCTTCGATGGCGATGTCGTCATAACATCTCCGGAAACAACGACGTTGAAGAACGACATCAACAAACTTAGCGTTCCATCTATACAAGAAAAAGGACTCGAGATAAGGAGTGACGAACGGTCCAACCAGGTCCTAGCAAATGATATCTTTTCCAGAGGTGCTGTGGACAGATTGAAAGATCTCATAAATAAACAGGCTGAAAATTTTAGAGCGTTCATATTGGAGTCCGGGGTATATATGTTCAGTAAGTATAAGTTACCCGACGATATCGATGAGATCGAAGAAACTCTTGAAGATGTGATAAAGTTAGCTGATGAGATCGAAACGAACTCGGATACATTCGAAGTAGTAAACCCTAGATTCAAAAGGATCTCTAAGAAAAGCAGAGCCGTGGTCTTCGACATAGGTATGATGATAGTATCTCTGATGATCGGGATAGTATTGATCCTATCTTCTCCTCTATTTTTTTCATGGATATCCATCAATTTAGGGGCGATGATGATACTTCTATCCGGAGTGCGCATCTCGTTCATATTACATGCAAGGGAATGGATACCTACCCCATGAACAAGTAGATGAACTCTATCTAAAGCGTTAAATACTAAGAAAACCTTTTTTATATGATGGTAGAGGTGTATTCACCCTGTGGTATCGTATGCGATGATTGCGATTGGTTCAAAGGGATAAAAGAACCCCATTGTGAAGGCTGTAAAAAAGTAAAAGGTAAACCTTCTTGGGGTGAATGTGAAACGTATCCATGTGTTAAGGACAAAGAGATCGAACACTGTGGTCAATGTGGAGCATTCCCCTGTCAGGAATTCATGACCAGATACGACCCTGGAGAGGGTCCTGTAGATGCGGTGATCCGGGCCGGGATGCTTGCGTACAGGAAAAGGCACGGCGACGAAAAAGCCGCGAAACTAGATAGGAGAATCAGGTCTTGATACCAAAACTTTATTTAGAACTACCACGCATCAAAATTCGATTACCGGTGCTTTGATGAAGAAAAGATGTTCCTCTGAGGACGGGACGGTAGCCAAAGAAGAGCATATACCCCCCGTCAATGAATGGATAGAAAAAACGGATATCAAAACCTCCGAAGATATCGAGGTGCCAGAGCTGCTGGCCGATCAGGTGATCGGTCAGGACGAGGCTGTGAGTGTGGTGAAAAAAGCCGCAAAGCAGCACCGTCACGTCATGCTTATCGGACCTCCAGGTACTGGTAAGTCTATGCTCGCTCAGTCCATGATCGATTTTTTACCCTCCAGCGACATGGAGGATGTGCTTTGCTTTCCCAACGAAGAAGATGAGAACAACCCGAAAGTACGTACGGTTCCCGCCGGTAAAGGTAAGGATATAGTCGATGCACACCGAAGGGAGGCATCGAAAAGAAATCAGGCCAAGAGCCAAGGCTTACTGATAATACTGGCGTTGATCATCGGTGCCGCGGTGTTGATCTCTTTATACACCGGACAGTATCTCGTCATGTTCTTCGGTATAATTGCGGCCGCTATGCTTTTGATAGCTATGCGAGCCTCACCAATGGGGATGGGGGGCGATACAGACAAGGAAGTACCTAAACTTCTCATAGGTCATGAACATGGAGAGAAACCACCCTTCATCGATGCTACTGGCAGTCAAGCCGGTGCCCTGCTAGGGGATGTAAAACACGACCCATTCCAGAGCGGTGGTCTAGAGACCCCTCCACATCAAAGAGTGGAAGTGGGAGCTATACACGAAGCACACAAAGGGGTACTGTTCCTTGACGAGATAAACATGTTAAAGATGTCTTCCCAGCAGAGTCTGCTCACTGCCATGCAGGAAAGGAGGTTTTCCATAACTGGTCAGAGCGAAAGGAGCAGTGGTGCCATGGTCAAATCCGAGTCGGTACCCACTGATTTCATACTCGTTGCAGCCGGAAATCTCGACTCCATCTACGGAGCGAGGGACGAGAGCGGAACCGCCATAGGAGGCATGCATCCCGCATTACGTTCAAGGATAAGAGGATACGGTTATGAGGTGTACGTCAACGATACCATGGACGATACCCACGAAAATCGTATGAAACTCGTACGATTCATCGCACAGGAGATAGAGAAGGACAAGAAGAAGATACCACACTTCACGAAAGGTGCCATCTCCGAAGTGCTTAGAGAAGCCCAGCGTAGAGCGAACAAACGAGGGGAATTGACACTCAGACTGAGAGAACTTGGAGGACTGGTGAGGGTTTCCGGTGATCTAGCATCCGAACGTAGCCACAAACTGGTGCTCGACAAGGACGTCGTTGACGCCAAGAACGTAGCTAGATCTCTTGAACAGCAGGTGGCAGACCGTTACATAAAAAAGAGGAAAGAATACAGTACATACCAGACCGAAGGATCCACTGTAGGCGTGGTGAACGGACTAGCAGCCCTGGGTGGCGACCAGGCAGGAATATCCGAGTATTCTGGTATACTGCTCCCCATAGCTGCGGAGGTAACCCCGGCGCACTCCCGTGACGAAGGTAAGATCGTAGCCACAGGCAAGCTCGGAGACATCGCCAAAGAAGCCGTCCAGAACGTATCCGCACTGGTAAAAAAATACACCGGCGAGGACATATCCCGTTACGATGTACACATACAGTTCATCGGGACACAGGAGGGTGTAGAAGGAGATTCAGCTTCCATATCAGTAGCCACGGCTGTGATATCCGCCCTGGAAGGCATTCCTATCGACCAGAACACAGCCATGACCGGATCGTTGAGCGTTAGAGGTCAGGTGCTTCCGGTAGGAGCGGTGACTGCCAAGATAGAAGCCGCTGCTGAGAGCGGTGTCAAGCGTGTGATAATACCTAGGACCAATCTGAGGGACGTCGTCCTGGAAAAACGGTACGAGGATAAGATCGAGATCATACCGGTGGACAACCTAGGAGAGGTCTTGGATAATGCACTGGTCGGTGCCAACAAAAAGAAATTACTTGAGAAACTAGCTTCTCTACTAGAGATAAAGAGCATCCCCATCCCGGCAGACCAACCCACACCCCACTGAAGGTGATGATGATTTGGGCGCTTTCGACCTACTTTCTGAAAGGATATTAAAAACGTTAGATGAATTGGGCATAGAGTCAGAGACACGGGCCCAGGAGGAAGCCATACCTCCGATCATGGATGGAGAACACGCCCTTGTGATCGCACCTACAGGCGTGGGAAAAACGGAAGCGGCGTTGTTACCCCTGATGGAAAAGTTACTGAATAATGACGGTCCCGGTTTTAAGATATTATACATCACTCCCCTCAGAGCGCTCAATAGAGATATGATCCGACGGATCCAATTTTTTGCAGACCATCTAAACTTCTCAGTGGCGGTACGTCATGGAGACACCTCGACAAAAGAAAGGACGAGGCAGTCCAAAGATCCGCCGGATATACTGATAACAACACCGGAAACACTCCAGATCATGTTCACAGGTCATAGACTAAGGAGTGCACTTTCGAACGTAGAACATGTGGTGGTGGATGAACTCAACGAACTTGCTGTAGATGAAAGAGGCAGTCAACTCTCGTTGGCCTTAGAGAGGTTGGTGAACTTGAGTGGGCGGGAATTTCAGCGTGTCGGACTCTCCGCCACCGTGGGTAGTCCCGAGAAGGTCATGAGATTCCTTTTGGGTATGGAAAGAGAAGGTAAGATCGTACAGATAAAAGGACAAAGAGACATCGATCTTCAGATAATCTATCCTGAGACCAGGAAGGGCGATCAAGAGTTGGCGGACATCATGAGGTGCGAGCTGGAGAAGGCATCGGCTGTACGAGTTTGCAGAGACCTCATGGATGCTCATCGTTCTACCTTATTATTCGTCAATACACGGGATTCAGCGGAATCGTTGACCTCCTGCTTCCATCTTTGGGATCCGGATTATCCCATCGGAGTTCATCACGGATCTCTTTCAAGGGAGGCCCGTATGGATGTAGAGGAGAGATTCAAGGACGGTGAATTAAAAGCGTTGATATGCACTTCGTCCATGGAACTTGGGTTAGATCTTGGAGAGACCGATCTGGTCATCCAGTATCAATCACCCAGGCAGGTAACAAGACTGACCCAACGGGTCGGACGATCCGGACACAGCGTAGGACTCACCTCTAAAGGTGTGGTCATCGCTACCAGGGAAGACGATATCGCCGAGTCGGCGGTGATCTCTGTAAGGACCTTGAACAGAGATCTAGAAGCCACTGATATACCGGAAAAACCGATCAGTGTGCTTGCTAATCAGTTGATCTCCGCAGTGCATTCCGAGAGGAAACTTGATATGCGTTCCTTCTACGATCTGGCAAAAAGGACCTACCCCTTCAGGGACCTTTCTTGGGGAGAATATGTAGATATGGTGGAACAGCTGGCAGAGATAAGGGTGGTATGGAAGGAAGGAGAGGAGATCGGTAAACGACGCTCTTCTCTCCGGTATTTCTACGAAAATATATCCATGATACCGGATGAGAAAACATTCCTGCTGAAAGATATCTCCAAGAACGCCATCGTGGGAACGCTAGATGAAAGTTTCGTGGCCAGTAATATCGAGCTCGGCGGTGTGGTAACGCTGCAGGGCAAGGCATGGCGTGTGATCGACCTCGAAGAGGAGACCGTACTAGCTCAACCGGTGGCCGATCTCGGTATGATACCCGATTGGTCGGGTGAAGATATCCCGGTCCCTTATGAGGTATCTCAGGATGTAGGTTTGCTTCGGGTTGAAGGCATACAAGATGTACCCATGGTTGATGATCATGCCAAGGACCTCTTCAAGGAATATGTTGACTCACAGAGCGATCATGAGCTAGCATCGAACGATAGGGTCGTGATAGAGATGCAGGGGGATACGGCGGTGGTCAATGCGTGCTTCGGCAGTCAGGTGAACGAAACTCTAGGACGTTTGATAACCGCCCTGCTATCCGCCCGGGTGGGCGAAAGCGTGGCGATCCATACCGACCCATATCGTGTGATGATGAAACTCCCCAGGAGGCTACCGCCTTCTATGATCGAAGACATCCTGGTCGAGACCGACCCCCGTCATCTGGAAGGCATACTGGAAAGGGCCATCAAACGATCTTCATTCTTCAGGTGGAGATTTCTTCATGTGGCTAAGAAGTTCGGAGCGGTCAGGAAGGAAGTGGATTATCGTTCGCTCTCTTTGAATCGATTGATGGAGACCTTCGAAAATACACCTATTTTTCATGAAGCGGTTGATAAGATATTCAGAGATAACCTGGATGTTACACTGACAGAAGAAGTTTTACGTAAGATACAGGAAGGGAGGATCGAAGTGATGATATCTAGAGCCGGTATATCACCCATGGGGGAAGCGGGTCTGGACAAACATATGGAACTGATGGATACCAGTAGAGTTAGCCGTGCGGTATTGGAGTCCTTCAAAGAGAGGTTGGGATCGGAAACCCTTCATCTCAAATGTTTGAAGTGCGGCAACCATAGGAAACGCAGGGTCAAGGACATAAACAAACCCCACTGCCCTGTATGCGGTTCTGCCATGATAGCACCTTTGAGTGGTTATCACGACACATCGGTGCTGGATAGATCACCGGAAGACCTCTCTGCTCAGGAGAAGAAGACCGTAAGGGAGTACTACAAACTGGCCGATCTCATACGCGTTCATAAACAGTGGGCGGCTCTTGCTCTGGCGGCCAGGGGTGTCGGCCACCAAAAAGCGGGAAGGATACTGGGTCACCAGTACCGAGAGGAAGACGAGCTCCTCAAGGCCCTATTGGAGGCGGAGATCCAGTACGCACGGACGAAACGGTTCTGGGATTAAGAGATCTCTTGGTATTTTTTGTAAACGAACACCACTGAAACAGCTGCGATTATACCTACGATCGAACCGATGATCAACCAATTTATCTCGGTTTCATCGCCGGTGAATGCATATATCTCTCCATGTGTGTTGGCTATGTAAACGGTACCGTCTGGACCTATCGCCGGTGATGAATCGATGGCTCCGGATGTGTTATAGTACCATTCTAAAGACCTATCTGGGTTTATCGCATAGAACACAGTGTCGTATGACCCGATGTAGATGGTACCGTCGGCACCTATAGCAGGAGAGGATGATTGAAATATCGCATCGGACCAAAGGTCCCACTTGAAACTCCCGTCGGGGTACAGGGCGTAGGTACGGTTATCCTGTGCACCGAAGTAGATAGTTCCATCTTCATCTATGGCCGCGGAACCAGCCACACCATACAATCTGCCTTGATCGTCCTCCACTTGGAAGTACCATCTTTCGGTACCCGTAGGATTGATCGCCATCAATCCTGTAAGATCCCCTACGTAGATAGTACCATCGTCGGCTATGGATGGAGAAGACCAGACCTGGTCGTTCATCTGAAAATCCCATTTTAACTCCCCGTCACTGTCCATAGCATAGACATAGTTATTGAGCGAGCCGAAGTAAATAGTGCCGTCCTCAGCTATCGCCGGTGAGGTAACGATATCCTTCCTTGATCCTACCTCTCTTGGTACTGAAAAGTTCCATTCGATGTTCCTCTGGTTACCATCTACAGCGAAGAACCCACCGTCATCGTTTCCGAAATATATCATGTTTCTTCCCGTTACGATGGGATGTGATCTGATGCTAGCCCCGGTTTCTACGTACCACTGTACATTCCCATTGTTTCGGTCGATGGAGTACAATCTACCTTCATAACTCCCTGCGTACAATGTGTTTCCAGGTCCTAACGCCACAGAAGTGGTTATCCGCAGATCGTCAAAATCTGTTTCCCATCTCAACTCACCCTCTGAATCGAAGGAATAAAGTATCGATTCAAAAGCAATGTATAGGTTACTATCTTCATCCACAATAGGCGATTGCATGTCGTGAACCGCTCTTGGTTGTATCCTGTGGCTCCATTTTACAGTTCCATCAACATGGCTAGTATCGTAAGGACTTCTTCCCGTACTTCTTTCGTTTTGACCGTGATATGGCCAAGGCTCCTGGCTTGCTTCAGAAGGAGTTACACAACCGACTGTCGCAGTGATCAACAACATAGTTATCAAAGCTATGGCGGCTATTGCTTTTTTTTGCATCATTGTTATCCTCTGGTATGATGGTATTAAAAAGCCTTTGATATAACTATTTTTTCCTTCTGAAATGTGAAAAGAAACGGCTTTTTGCACGTATATGCAATAAATTGTTCGAAAATTGTACCAAAGTATATATACGGGGTTTTACAGATTATTATCTGAATGGATGTTCTCTTAAAGGGGAATGATATATGGAAGGAAATAGTAACCACGGGAACGAGAAAAATATCGTAGGACTGATGTCGGTCCCTTCGATCGGCGAACTGACCGCTCACATCCTTTGTTTTGAAGGATACAACACATTGGATAAGATCGAAGAGGCAGGAGAAGAGAGGATCGGCAAGATCGAAGGTATCGGTCAAGAAAAGGTCGACAGCATATTCAAAGAGCTCCGGGGCACCGTCAAGGATTCACCTGATGTAACATCTGAGTTCCGATGCCCTGATTGTGATACTGTAGTAACCTTATCGAAAGAAATATGTTCAGAATGCGATAAACGATTCTCAGAGCTTGAAGAACAGGTGATACTCCCTGGAGGGATAATCCTGGATGATCCCATCGAAACCCTTTGTGAGTATGATGTGAAGATAGCTTCTGGAGAAGATGATGAGAATGTATGGTTCGGTAAAGGTGCCATCTTGGAGAGTATGGGTCGATACCAAAAGGCCTATGAATCCTATGATAAGGTCATAGAATTCGATCCGTTATTCGATCAGATATGGAACGCCAAAGCGCGTTTAGCCATGAAGTTAGGAAAGATGGACGAAGCAGCCAGAGTTTACAAGATCGCTGTAGATTTCAGAGTCGAAGGTGGACATGATCTTGATATGATGTTCACACAGGAAGAAGAACCGGAGGCACCGAAGAAGGAACACAGTGTCGATGTTCGAGAGGTGGAGGAAGCTATCACCGCGGCTAGAAAAGCGGTATCCGAGCTCAGTGGTTTGAATGGAAACATCACTCATCTAAGAGGTATGCTTTCTGATGCGTCGAAGGCACGCAATAACGATAACAGGGAGGAAGCTATCAAGATGGCCTATGAAGTTGTAGAGGCGGTGCCCGTTCTGAAAGAAGCGATGCCTCGCATGGAAGAGTTGGAAGATCTTCTGAAAACCGTCGATGAAGAGATAGCAATGGAGTTCGGGGACAGATACGAGGAACTCATGTCCATGATAGATGAAGGTGCATACGACGAAGTGTTCGATACAGCTACTAATATCATGGATGATATAGAGGAAGCTGTTGAGGCAGAAGAGAGATCAGCCCCCGAGGTGGAGGAGCCGGAAGAACCGATATTGGATGAGACGATCTTTGAGGAACATCTTGCAGAAGCCCGCAGCAGCTTGGCAGAAGCCAGGAACACCAAGATAAACATCGATAAGATAAAACATGCTTTAAAAGACGCGCTTCAGACGAAGAAGGAAGGGTCTTTGGAAGATGCATATGAGTACGTGCAGAAGGTACAGGAGTACTCGGACAAGATACTCTCCATCTTCGATAAACTCAATGAGGGTAAGGAACTGATCTTGGAGATGAAGGACTCCGGCTTTGACTATAAACCTCACCTCGAGAAATTAAAAGAGGTAAAAGGATCGGCGGACGAAGGATCCTACGATGAAGCAATCTTGGTGTTGGATCAGGAGATCAAGGCGATGGAAAGAACTTTGAAATCTGAGGTAGAAGCCGAGGATATAGTAGTGGATGAGTCTGAGGTAGAAGCTGAGGATATAGTAGTGGATGAGTCTGAGGTAGAAGCTGAGGATGTAGTAGTGGATGAGTCTGAGGTAGAAGCTGAGGATATAGTAGTGGATGAGTCTGAGGTAGAAGCCGAGGATATAGTAGTGGATGAGCCTGAGGTAGAAGCCGAGGATATAGTAGTGGATGAG
>PUPH01000177.1 GCA_003553085.1 Thermoplasmata archaeon | reverse complement strand
TCGAGTTCTCGGCCAAATTATTTGAAGGAGTCGCTTCATAGCAGTCCAGATATCTCGTCAAGGTCGGCCAATATTCATACAGATAATTCAGGGCTTTCCCCATGGCGCTGCCCTTCGTATAGTTTGGCCGAATGGAATCTGCATACGCTTTGATTTTGCGGATTTCCACCTCTGCACGTTCCCTCCGATTGGCCAGAAACTGCTCTTTTGTCAGCTGCTGCTCGGCAGCTTTTTCCCGTTCTTCCCGCTCGATGATGTACAGCATCGCAGCATAATTACATAGCTTTTGTGCTGCTTCCGCTTTGGGATTCACTTTCAAAATCTGTTTCAGCTGCCGCACCGCATGCACCCAGCAGCCGATATGTCTGGAGAGATGATTGTACCCTTTAAGACCATCTGTCTGCACAAAGTGCTGATACCCTTCCAGCAGAGAATCAATAGTCCTGATACGCCGATTGGAGACATAGGTAAACAGTATTGCTCTCCGATCCTCTGAGGTGCCTGCCTGCACCACCATAAAGTTGTTCTTGCTTGATGCTTCGTCAGCAGGATTCAGTACTTTGATCGCCGTTTCATCTTGATTGATCAATGGGGCCTGCAATATGTGTTCTTTGAGCTTTTGATTCAGCGGTTTGAGCAGTTCCCAATACCGCAGCAGCCAATTTGACAGCGTCTGCCGGGAAATCTCCATCCCATCCCGCTTCAACATCCCTGACTGTCGGTACAACGGCAATCCGTCAGCAAATTTCTGCACTGCTGCATGAGCCACCAGACTTGGAGCTGCCATCAGCCCGTCTACTTGCGGATGAAACCCGGGAGCAACCACATTCTGCTCGCCATCTTCTGCTTCAGCTACACATGCATCACAGCGGTATTGGGCATACACATGCCTCTCAATATAGCGTCTGGCAGGCTGGTACCCAATCCGATCAACCACTTTATCTTCTACCCGGATCATCTCATGCCCGCCGCAGTTCAGACAACCTGGAGCTGATTCAGTATGGTCGATCGTTACTACCGGGGTATCTGCTGGTAAACTTACCTTCCGATGCTGTTTTTTCCTGGTATGGGGCTGTACCGTAACTGGAGCGCTTTCGGTTTCCTGCGGCGGCACTTGTTCAACATCCAGCTCGTCAAACAGCATCGGCAGCTTATCATCTCTTTTCTCCGAAGAGGCGGCAAAATCAAGCTTGCGCCGTATCTCAAGCAATTCCTTCAGATCGGTATTCTCTCTCAGGGTCTTATTGGTGAATTCCTGAAGGGATAAAAACAGGTTCATCAGATTGTCTTTATTCATCCGCTCCAGCTCGCGCAAGCTCAAGTTGTTCATGCTCAAGATACTATCATATAATAAATTAAATGTCTATAGCACCAGGATTTTTCCCAAATATTTGCACTTCAGCATACCTGTTTCGGGTGAAGCTCCGGCAGCTTCCTCCAGGGATTTTCTCCAGCAAGCATGGCACACAGCTGCTGTCGGCTCACCTGCATCGCTTCCCGCTCATCCTGCGGCCAGCAAAAAGTGCCTTCCTCCAGCCGTTTCGTACATTCCCAGAATCCATTGCGGTCCCACACCAGCACCTTCAGAATTTTTCGGGTCTTTCCACAAAATACAAACAGGCTCTTCTCAAATGGATTCAGCTCCATCTCCTGCTGCACCAGCATGGCCAACGAGTTGCCCCGTTTTCTCATATCGGTATGGTTCGGTCGAAGGAACATCGCATAGTCTGCAAATTTCTGCATGTTCATCCGTGCACTCCCATGCTGCTTATGACCAAATCAAGATCTTCCTTCCTGCAGCCTGCTGATAGCTCAATGCTCACCCCAGAACCGATAATCCGTATCGGCACCGAAGACCTATACGTCTGCTGCTCTGCGGCACCCTCAGAAGTTGGTACCTGAATAAATTGCTGCTTCCGAGAAGTTCCCTTGGTTTGCTTTTTCGACTGATTTGCTTCAGCGAGTTGCCCCATCCAGGAATACAGACTCCTCCTCTCAATTCCTTTCTTCAGGGCAAAACCCTTTACATCTCCCCCCTGTTCCTTCCAGGATGCTAATTCCTGCAATATGTGCTGCTTTTCATCTAACGTTCGATTCATTCGTCTCATCAGTTTCCTCCTGGCCGGAAGTTTCTCATAGAAAACTAACTTCCGGTAGAGAGGATGATTTGACGCTTACTATTAGTATGTACAGAAGTTAAGATACAATCCTTCAATTAGACAAGTCTTGGCTTACGTGGACAAATAAAAAAAAGCCTGGCAACGACCTACTCTCCCACGGCTTCTATCCGCAGTACCATCGGCGTTGGAGGGCTTAACTTCCGTGTTCGGAACGGGAACGGGTGGGTCCCCTCCACTGTGGTCACCAGGCAAATATTTCTTATCTTTGCTTCTCTGGGTTGGGATTGTACAATAATATGGTCAAGCCTCACGGTGGATTAGTACTGGTCGGCTTAACATGTTACCATGCGTATACCTCCAGCCTATCAACCAGGTCTTCTCCCTGGCACCTTGAGTACCCTCAAGGGGTAAGGGATGTCTCATCTTGAGGAGGGCTTCCCACTTAGATGCTTTCAGCGGTTATCCCGTCCGAACATAGCTACCCAGCACTTGCCGTTGGCACGACAACTGGTACACCAGCGGTTCGTCCACCTCGGTCCTCTCGTACTGAAGGCAGACCCTCTCAAACATCCAACGCCC
>PUPH01000018.1 GCA_003553085.1 Thermoplasmata archaeon | reverse complement strand
AGTAGCTAGTAGAATACATTTTGGGATTTCATACAAAGCAGCTGTCAGGAATTTGATTAAAATTTATCGAAAAAAATATCTTTCTTGTCCAGTGTTTAACTCTCACTTTGATACTGTTCTTGATTTTCACATTATTCCAAATTCAACTACACACTAAAACGCGCGGTACGGTATGATTGATGTATATGAAAAAACAACCAACCGACGCCACGCGTCTTAGTTCCTTCATTATCATGTCATATAAAGAACAATGCAAGTCCGAAGGAGTGATCCTTACCAAAATTAAAGTGATCCGAGCTGTTTTATCCGGCATGTCACAGATCGAGGCCTCTCTTTGTTGGCAATGTAGTAAAAATACGATCGGAGCCATTATGAGCATATACGCTAAGCTTCCCGAAGATCAGCGATCACTGATCAGGCATGGCCATTCCTTTACAAACAAAGATTTGGAACAGTTTGCCGGATTAAGGCCTTTATCGCGGGCACCTCACGGACACAGCCGATCTCTTTCGTTTTTACAAGAGCAGGTTATTCTTGATCTGCATAAAACCGGTTACGGACCTTATCGAATGTATACCCATCTTAAACGTTCCGGTGAGTCTATAGAGATATACACCTTAGCCAAGATCAGGGGTTGTTATCGGCGTCACGATCTGACAGTAAAGAAAGTACGTACCGTAAACAGAGAAAGTCGCCCACTCTATGATTACAGTGCTTTAGCGGCCTTTGAGCGCCTTCATATGGACACTAAACACATTTTAGATGTTCACGCCTTACCGACTGATATTTATGATAAATTTCGGGATGCCGCTCATTTGCCAATATATCAGTGGACGATCATAGATGCTAAAACCCGAATCAGGTTTTTAGCTTACTCTCATGAACTCTCCAGCTTCTTTGGACAACGATTCTTGCTCTTTACCATTGAGTGGCTCAGGGCTCACGGTATACTCCTACAGATCTCGGTATTATTTGACGGCGGAGCTGAATTCTGCTCAGCTAGTCCCAAAAAACTGGCTGACTGGCAAACCTTCTTTGATCCTTTCGGAGTTACGGTTGAACACACCGACGGAGACAAAACCAGACAAAATCTGGTTGAACGTTCACATCGTTCCGATGATGAGGAGTTCTACTGCCCCCGAGGACCGGTTATCAATACCAAATCTGATTTTTTGATCGAAGCTCAAAAGTGGAACATCTACTGGAACTGTTATCGCCCACATCAGGGGATCGATAACTTAACACCGGCAGAAAAACTTGCCGGCCTCGGCTATACCAATGCTTCCGCTATTGGTCATTTCCCCACTCTTGTTCTTGAAGACTTTTATCGGGAACTGATCGATCTACCTAATTTTATGGCCAAGCAACCGAAAGTAGTTATCCACAGGATACGATCCCAAAATGTATTGACGTATTACCGGACTGACGGTTATTATGTTGCTACTGTCGGAGAGCGCGGCAACTGGTCTGTTGTTAAACAATATGTCAAAAAACAAGGATCCGGAGGGAAACACGATGCATCTAACCTGCGTCTGTGGTAATATGTCACCACTTAGGCATGAGACCGCTCATACCCTGCGGTCTCTGCCGCAGGGTAGTTGATTTTTTCTTAGGTCTCTAAACTGCGTTTTGTTGTCTAAATATGATAACATGACAGGGGTCTATGATCATTCTCAATGATGTCGGTGATGAGCCGGGGTCGGCCAAGTACGGTCCCAATTATTTATTTAAATTAATAATTCTGCATTATGGGGGCGAAAACACCGTGTTTAATGACATTACTAAAAAAAGCGATAGTGATCTTTTTTATCCCCGTAGCTTTGTCGGTTTTGGCATTCGTTATTTTCTTCCACACTGAACAAACTTTATTGAATTGGATGATAGAGAAATCACTCTTGGTCTTGGCTATAGTTGCCTGGCTGTTCTCTTTTCCTCTTTTTCTGACTTCCACCGAAGACAACTCGGGGCTCGGTGAGCTGCTCTGGAAAACGTCCGAACGCCTCTTATCTTATTACCGGACTGTTATTTTTCTGCTGCTGCTTTTTTTCGGTTACATTCTGATCTTTTCCATACTAATATTTTATATTTTTTATCATTCGGTCGGTGTGACCTTTAATTGGCAACAACTTATAGCTCCCGTTGTTATGGGTGCAATTGCGGCTGCTTTTTTGATGATAAAGTTCTCTTGGGCTCCCTTCTTCTCTCTTACCGGAGAAAAGAAGGGTTTAAATGCATTACGGGCAAGTGCCCGCTCGGTGCCTCGGCTCAAGATGACCGGTCTGCTTTTTCTTTATTTTTTACTGACCGTTTCGGCTTCCGGGCTTATTGTCTGGCTAACGGAGGATTTTTCAACTCAAACTATATTGAACACAGTGGTTAATTCTTTTCTGCCGGTTCTATTCTTTATTCTTCTTTATCGGCTTTACCTGAAAAGAGACGTCTCGGAAAAGGATCTGCGGTTACTTCGCTTTCGGGAGTGGGGTTATAAATTTCTTATGGCCGGCGGCGCGTTAGCGGTAATACCTATGCTTGTTTTGCAGTTCAATATCCTTTTTCGTGATTACGACCCCTCCTTTGATGATAGCCACTTGCGGTTGGAAGAGGAAGAGTTTGTCAAAGAGGATAATTTGCTCGTTTATCTCAACCATCGGCAGGCCAAGCAAATGGAAATGTCGCCCCGGTATGAGCCGGAAGAGGCGCGGGAATGGGGGGAATGTT
>PUPH01000023.1 GCA_003553085.1 Thermoplasmata archaeon | reverse complement strand
CAGATGGCCGATCAAGCATCCCCATCTCTGGTGCAGTCCGTGCTGATCTCGATATTCACACTGCCACCATCTCCGTGCCGCTGCTTGTCTTGGATGGGAAAGCTGCCGGCTACGACGTTGTCCTCGGCGACGACTTTTTCCGCAAATACGCTGCCAACCTGAACTTTGGCACCCGCTCGCTCGAGCTGAAGATTGGCCCCGTGCGCCACCAGCTCCCGTGTGCTCTACGCACTGCCTCCACAGGCACATCCTATACATCCACACTCTCCATCATCGGAGCCCGCGAGGCTTTCAAAGCCATCCGTGCTGGTGAAAGCACATTCATGTGCCTCGTCACCCCCGACTGGACGCCATCCGCACTCCTGGCCTCCATTCAGCCACCGAGCAGTCTGGAGCAGCCTTCACGGCTCCCGCACCCAGAGTCCCGCAAGCTCCTGGAAGAATTCGCTGATGTCTTCACACCCGTGCCTGCTGGTTTGCCCCCTGACCGTGGTGTGGGCCATACCATTCCGCTTCCACCCGGGCACACGCCTCCCTTCAAGGGCGTGTACAGGCTCAGTCCGAGTGAGCTGGAAGAAGCCAAGAAGCAGGTGGCTGAGCTTCTCGAGAAGGGCTGGATCCAGACCAGCTCCTCCCCGTATGGTGCCCCCATCCTCTTTGTCGTGAAGAAGGACGGCACTCTCCGTATGGTGATTGACTACCGCGCACTCAACGCCATCACCACCCGCAACCGGTACCCGCTGCCCCGGATTGAGGACTTGTTTGACGCACTGTCCAGCGCCTCCGTGTTCTCGTCCATCGACCTGCAGTCGGGCTACCACCAAATCCGCATCACGCCCGAAGACGTGCCCAAAACCGCCTTCCGCACCCCGTTTGGGCACTACGAGTTCAAGGTCCTGTGCTTTGGCCTGACCAATGCCCCCGCCACTTTCCAGTCCACCATGAACCGCATCTTTGCCCCGTACATTGGCAAATTCATGGTGATCTACCTCGATGACATACTGGTGTACTCGCGCTCCCCAGAAGAGCACTCGCAACACCTCCGCCTCGTCCTGGAGCTGCTCCGCGCCCACAAATTCTATGGCAAGCTCTCCAAGTCAGAGTTCTTCCGCCATGAGCTCGAGTTCCTGGGTCACATAGTCACCCGCGATGGCCTCCGTGTGGACCCCAAGAAGACAGCAGTCGTCCGTGACTGGAAAACCCCAGCAGACCTCACCCAGCTCCGTGCCTTCCTGGGCCTGGCAAATTACTTCCGCCGCTTTGTGCAAGGCTTCTCCGCCCTGGCCTCGCCCCTGATCGAACTCACAAAGGCGTCGACTCCTTTTGTGTGGGGAGAGAGGCAGGAAGCTGCCTTTGTTGGCATCAAGGAGGCCCTGTCCTCCGCCCCCGTGCTCAAGCTCCCGAACCCTGAGCTCCCGTATGAGGTGATTGCCGACGCCTCCGTGAACGGCACAGGCGCAGTCCTCATCCAGGCTGAGCACCCCGTCGCTTACCAGAGCCGCAAGTTCACGCCCGCTGAGCGTAACTACACCACTGGTGAGCAGGAGCTCCTCGCGCAGCACAACGCACTTCTTGAGTGGCGCTGCTACCTGGAGGGCCCTGAAATCACGCTCGTAACCGACCACAACCCGCTCACGGACCTTCAGTCTCAGCCACTGCTGTCCCGCAGGCAGGCCCGTTGGCTTGAGTTCTTTTCGCGCTTCAACATCAAGTGGTGCTACCGCCCAGGCCGTGGCAATGTTGCTGACCCGCTCTCCCGCTTCTCTCCGGCCCTGAGCGCTTTGCTGCAATCCGGCGATGCAAGCATCTACGACCTCATCCGCAGTGGCTACGAGCTGGACGGGTGGTTCTCCGACCCTACCAACACCCGCCGCCTTGAGAAGCACCCTGAGGGCTTTTGGGTCCGCCCCTCCGGCTCAGGCACAAAAATTGTGGTGCCCAACATCCGCTCACTCAAGCATGCCATCCTGGCACAGCACCACGACACCCCGCTCGCTGGTCACCCCGGAAGGAACCGCACCGTTGAGGCGGTCTCCCGCAACTTCTGGTGGCCGTCCCTGTACCAGGATGTTGCAGAATTCGTAGCCTCCTGTGACTCCTGCCAACGAGCTAAATCTCGGGCAGGCGCACACCCCGGCACTCTGCAGCCCCTTCCGATCCCCGACACTCCGTGGCAGCACGTGACAATGGACTTTGTCACCGGTCTGAACAAGACCCCGCGCGGCTATGACTGCATCGCGGTCGTTGTCGACCGCCTGACAAAATATGTGAAATGCATTCCGACCACCACCAACGTGGATGCAGAAGAGACCGCCTTCATCTTCTGGAAACACGTTGTGTGCGAGCATGGTGAGCCCGAGACCCTCATCACCGATCGAGGACCCCAGTTCGCTGGCAAGTTCTTCCCGTCATACCTCGCACGCCTTGGTACGCAGTCCCGACTGAGCACTGCCTACCACCCGCAGACCGATGGCTAGACTGAAAGGATGAACCGCGTCCTTGAAGACTACCTCCGCTCCTTTGTGTCTCCGACGCTGAACGACTGGGACCTGTTCCTGCCCGCAGCGGTGTTTGCATCCAACAACTCTATGCACTCCTCGCTGGCCAAGACTCCATACTTCCTAAACCATGGTAGGCACCCGCGCATGCCTTTCCAGCTCCCGCTCAACCCCGTCCGCGACATTCCGGCCTCCGCAAACCTGGCTGCCGACCTGCATCGGGCTCTCGAGCGCGCCAAGTCCGTCCTGGTT
>PUPH01000168.1 GCA_003553085.1 Thermoplasmata archaeon | reverse complement strand
CTGTAAGAAGGATGTCGTCCACGTTCCATCCGGTGAAACCGACTGAGAACGCGTTTCCCACATAGGTCCACGAGACATAGAGAGTTTCAGAGCCTACGTTCTCAGTGAAATCCAAAGTAAGAGTTTCAGGGCCAACATCGCTGCCCGGAGTCAATGTCCAGAGTGTATCCCAACTTTCCGCATCACTGGATGTTTCCACTCGTATGGTCTGGCCGCTGCCAGCGTCGTAGTAGTGTTTGAACGACAACTCCAATTCATCGAAGCCCGTCGAATCTATCGGTGGTGTAAAACATCTGAATGTACCATCACCACTGGGGCTGTAGTAAAACTGCAGTTCGGGGGCGGTCCCACCCGCTCTATCATTGTCATTTACACGCCAATTGGTCGTATCTCGCGTCCAATCGTCGGGGATATCACCGTCTGAAATGCCGGTGAAGTCCTCTTGGAATACCTCCTGAGATCCACTGGGCCCTGCATGTTCAACCTGCAGGTTCTCGGGGGATGCTGGAGGTATACCAACTATCTCGAAATACCCATCATTCTGGTCAGTATGGCTTAGACCGAGGTCGTCGTTAACATCTATTCTGACCATGCATTCTTCACTGGCCAAGTTAGGGATCTCCCAGCTATAACTTCCGGTGTCCGGTATACCGGTGGCTATCTCATACCAAGTGTCACCGGCATCTGTACTGTAATGAATGTCAACATCTATTATGATGTTGTCACCTTCGTCGGTGGTCCATTCTATCGGCTCAAAATCACCGGCTGTCCATACCTCTCCGCCTTCAGGTCTGGTCAAATCTACCTGCACGGGATCACCTAGTATGGCAAAGTCCCCGCTGACATCTTCATTGGTGTTTCCTTCTTCATCCCTTGCGAGGGCTCTTACCTTACTTTCCAGACTGCTCACGTCGGGTATGGTCCACTGGTAGCTTCCCGTATCGGGGATCTCACTATCGATGACCGTCCAAGAAGAGCCGCTATCCGTGCTGTACCACAGGTCAACGCTTTCTATCGGGCTCACACCCTCGATAGTGGTCCAAGTGATATCTTCTTGAGTCCCGATCTCCCAAACCTCGCCACCTTCAGGTCGTGTCAGAGTGATACCTATGTAGCCAGGTGAGGTGTACTGGAACTGGAAGTCACCGTGACCATAGACCCCCTTCACAACCACATAGTATTGTCCATCCTCCCCAGGTGTATAACTGATATGTTGATCTATACCTAAGTCTGGCGAATTGCTGACTTCGACCAGTTCCGGATATCCGTATTGGTCTGGCTGCCCGTAAAGATAAAGATCGAAATCACCGGTGGAAGGTACATCCAATGAGAAGTCGTATTCTTCACCAGCTTCGAGCTGAACGTTCCCAGCCCAAGCTTTCCTTCCGTAGTTATTATCAAGATCGAATCCGTCTTCCCACGTATAATTTATAGTGGTAAGTGATGATGAATAGCTCTGACCTATGTTGATCTCCCTTGTTAGTGCCTCTATAGCAGCATCTATGTTCATAAAACCATAACCTTCATCCACATCCGGTTCACCTCTATTCACACTGGGTCCTCCCGAATCAAAAGTGTGGATCTCTCTGGGGACTGCGGTTTCAGTGGCGGACATCAGAAGCGATGACTTGACCAGCCTCTTGTACAGATCGGTATCGCTGTTGTATTCATCCCAACCACCCAGTGCATCGATGATCAATTGAGTGGCACCGGACACGGCAGGCGTCGCCTGTGATGTTCCCTGGAAGGCGTACATTGACTCTAAATCTTCGGGTACACGCCCCCATTGAGTAGGAGGATATCCACTGTAGGCACCTGCAGACATGACTCCACCCTGGAATCTTATAGAACCCCCGGGCGCTGCTATGTCCGGTTTTGTGTACCCATCACCATTGTTTTCCACACCTCTGCTCGAATAGTAGCTAATATTTCCTCCAGCCTGTGTGGCAGCAACTCCTATCACCGGTGAGTATCTACCAGGATAAGACATCGATCCTCCAGGACCGTCGTTTCCCGCCGCCGCTACTATTATGATACCAGCATTCCACGTGTTGCTTATGGCGTTCCTTACACTGGAATCATCACTGCTTGTGCCTAAACTCATGGAAACGGTCGTGATGTGTTGACTTTCTCTGTTCTGCATTATATAATTCAATCCTTCCAGCCACGTAGAGGTGCCGACGAACATACCACCCGATACGATGGTCAGCTTGGAATCGGGGGCTATACCCGTGAATGTTCCGAAGCCATCAGGTGCAACACCGTTACTGTCCACCATCGATGTTGGCGTATGTATCCTGAATACGTATCGCAAACCCTGACCTATACCACCGGAAACTGAAGTACGGTATGTTGCCACCCTGTAAAAACCGAGTTCTGATGAATCTACTTCGTACGTTAGGGTGTTCCAGTTACGATCTGTAGTGGTTCTCAGATCAGGTGTTTGAACTAGATCATCCTCTCTGGCCACTTCCTCCCAATTTTCTATATATTCAGTATTAGAATCGAACTCTGCCGGTACAGGTTCTTCACCAAGGTACTTCAGGGCCATGTAGCTGAAGCCTCCGGAATTAACATCATGGAGGCATGCGAAATTAATCTCGATCTCACCCGGTTCATCCACGTAGATAACGGGAGGCTCGGGATACTCTATACTGCCCAATGTGGTGGACCACCCATGATGTGTCACCAACCGTCCTTGGGAATCTATCTCCGCGAATCCGTTCGCAGCTGCTATACCTGCACAGTGCTGTCCGTGACCACCGCTGTCCCGTGGAGTAGGGTGGCTTCCGGACGCATCGTGCCATCCGACTATCTTCCCGTCAAAATCGCCTTCTCCGAGATAACCGGGCGCGAATGCAGTATGATCTGGATCTATACCCGTATCGATAAAAGCGAGTGATGTGTCTCCTGAACCAGTATAACCCAAGTCGGAATATACATAATTCCTCGCACGTACCATGTTGGAGGAGAAGTATAGATGATAATCGAACTCCTGTTCCTTCTCGATCTCGAGTATGCGTTCGCAAGATCTCGCATACTGGAGGACATCTTCGCTGTCTATGCTTCCTGCGAATCCGTATATCACATCCTCCCATGGTCCCTTGGTCACAACTCCACCGTATCCTTCAAAATTATCGATATCACTATCCATCGGTGGTTCCGAAAGAAGTACTATCACCGTGATCTCCCCTTCTATATCCTGCAGTTCTTTTTCCAGGGGTTCAGCTATCTTGTTACCAGAAGAATCTCTGTATGAGATCATCTCTAACTGATCATCGACGCAAGGTTCGCTGCAGTCGATGTTCTCCTCAGAAGTTTCCTCTACGTCAAAACCGGGTGTGAGACCGACGAAGAGCAGTGGGATTATCAGGCCTAGTACTACAAACGAGCTCAGGTGCTTCGTTTTATTCATCATTTTTTTTACCTCCTAATTACCTATCTATGATTAGAGCTGAGAATCTAAATAAACGTAGTTAGTACATGTGACAAGCCATAACCGAGTACCTGTCCGTAATGTTATTATGTTACTTATCTGGTTTCCGTAACGATGGCGCTGCCCACTATTCGTGAGCGGATTCTACTACATCTTCGCAATTATGTAAGGTTTAAGCACGATAAGGTCGTCCCCTTTGCTATCTCACAACCAGGGATAGCAGACCACCTAGGAATAACACGTTCTCATGTATCCAAAGAGATGATACGTTTGAAGGAAGCATCTCGTGACTTGGTGGAGGAAAAGATAAGGCATGTTGAGGGCTCTAAACGGAGGCGTAAGGTTTACTTTCTCACCCCCATGGGTATAGACAAGGCAGATTCTCTAGTCGATGGATTGGCCCAAGAGAAGATAATAATAAAAGATAAAGCGGGAAAAAAAGAGATCTCCTTCAGTGAAGTACGCCATTTCCTAAACGTATTGGATCCAACAACATATGCTTTGAAAAAGATCGATGATGACAGAGTCCTCGATCTCACAAGAGAGAGGGGAAAGGAAGACGTGTTCGTAGGGCGTGAGGAGGAATTAGAAAGGCTTAAGGATCTCCTAGAAGAAGTAAAAAACGGTCACTCGAGAGTTGTTTTGGTCGATGGGGAAGCCGGGATCGGAAAAACCCGATTGATCCAGGAGTTCAAACCGATCGCACTTGACCAAGGTTTTATGTTCATCGAGGGTAGTTGTAAGACTGAGAACGCAGATCCCTATCTTCCGTTCAGAGAAGCTTTCTTCGAGCTCGTGGAGTCGGAAGCTATAGGCATCACAAAATTCGAAAATCTATTATCTACAAGGGTAGGTAAAGAGCCGGAGGATAAGATATCATTAGATGCATTGAAAGAAGCTGTTTTCTACGATACAACCTCAACCTTAAGAGAATTATCTAAAAAAATACCCTTATTCATATTCATAGACGATATGCATTGGGCCGACAGAGCTAGCTTAGACCTATTTAGGTATATCGCGGAGACGTTGGATGAAGATCGGGTTTTACTCATAGCTACATATCGACCGGAGGAGGTTTCCCTGGAACATCCGTTAAGGGATATGATCTCTCTGATGGGTCGGATGGGAGTCCATGAAGATATAGAGTTGAAGCCTTTCGATCCTCACTCTACCAAGGAGGTCATAGACGGCATGACAGGGAACGACGCACCTGAAGACTTCGTGGAATTCATACATGGGAAAACCAGGGGGAACCCATTGTTCATAAGACAGCTCATCAGAGATATGATAGAGGCTAGTGACATCGATGTTGAGAATAACGAATATCCCACCGAAGAGATCGAACTCACCGTTCCCGAGGTCGTGACACACATCGTTCAACGGAAACTTTCCAGATTGACTCGAGATGCTCGGAGGGTGCTCGAACTGGGGTCTGTTCTCGGTAAAGAATTTTCGTTCGATATACTAGGATCGATCTCGGACCTATCCGAGATGAAACTACTCGACCAGATCGACATGCTTGTTGACCAGGGTATATGGTGCGAACATGACGAACTTGACCGGTTCTATTTCATGCACGAGTTAGTTCGTGAAGCTATATACACCGACTTGAAGAGGATCAGGCGTAAACGGCTTCATAAATCTGTAGCCGACTCCATGAAGGAAGACCATTCTAGAACCATGAGTAGGCTTTCGGAGATAGCAAACCATTACAGGAAAGCTGAAGAGTACGACGATGCACTTGATAACTTCATCAAAGCCGGGGAGTACGCCGAGAGTGTATATGCTCAAGAGAACGCCCTGGAGTTGTATCACAGAGGATTGGAACTCACACAAGAGGTCTCCGTGGACAAGGAGTACTCACTCTCACTGCTAGAAAGACTCGGTGACACCTATACAATGTTAGGTAGGTACGAAGAAGGTAGAGAATATTATCTAAGATATCTTGATGGGTTGGCCGAGGATCTTGATTCGAAAGAATTCATGACTCGGATGTATCGAAAGATAGCCAAAACCTGGCTGATGCAGGGTGATTTTGAGAAGGCTATGGATTACACACAAAAAGGTATCGCCATAGGTGCTGAAGATACGCTGGAATGGTGCATACTGTTGAACGTAAAAGGCTGGACTTACATGAAAAAGGGGGATTATCAAAGAGCCAGCCGAATATTTAAGGAAGAGTTAGCAGTCGCTGAGGAATTGAGGGATGAGAAGGAGATGGCACGTGCATATCATAACCTTGGTACCATAGAACTGCAGAAGGGAGAATTTGATGACGCTGGACGACATCTGCAGAGGGCCATAGATGGTTTCACCGAGTTAGATGAAAAGGTCGATCTATCAAAATCTTTGAACAACCTAGGGGTGCTGCATCTGAGGAAACACGAGATAGATGAAGCACTCGATTACAACAAAAGGAGTTTGAAGATCCTTGACGAGGTGGGGGATATACAGGGTGTAGCCATGAACCTAAACAACATCGGTATAATCTACACCGAGATGGGTAAGTATTCCAAGGCGCTTAACAGTCACCATAAAAGCATGGATATAAAGAATAGGATTGGAGATCTGCAGGGTCTTGCGGAATCCCATACCAACATCGGCGTGGTCCATGAGAAGAGGGGTGACCTGGATAAGGCCCTGAAGGAATACAGAATGAGCTGGGATATCTTTCATGGGATCGGCGATAAACGCGGTATGGCAGAATCACTGAACGATATGGGTTGGATATACCATCTTAAAGGGGATATCGAAGGCTCTCTTGAGAAACTCTACGATTCTCTATCTCTCCGTAAAGAACTTGGGGACCTACATGGTATAGCAGAATCCTATCGCAACCTCGGTATAGTTCTATCCGATCAGGGGTCTCTTGAAAAAGGTAAAGAGCACTTCGAGGCCGGACTCGAGATGGCGGAAGATGCATACGACATAAAAGAGATAGCACTCATATCCAAGGGTCTTGCAGATCTCTTGGTGGAGATGGGAGAATACTCTGAGGCTAGAGAGTACTATATACGTTCTATGGATATCTCAGAGCAGATAGAAGATGACGCGTTCAGGGTAGTTTCATCATGCGGGTTAGCCTTTGCATATCTCCACATGGGTGAGGAAGATGAAGCGGAAAGACTAGCTGAGGAGGCCCACGAACTCTCGATGGATATGGATATGGAGCATGCCATGGCTCACAGAGTACTAGGGACCATATGTAGGGTAAAAGGGCGCCTTAACAGGGCCCAGGACGAACTATGGAACGGTCGTGATGTTCTGAAAGAGGACGATGAACATGAGCTTGCGAAGATACTGTACCAGCAGGCCATGGTATGTATGGATATGGATGAAAAAGAGATGGCAAAAAGATTCCTAGAGCAGGCTTTGGAAGAGGTGGAAAGAACTTCATCTATCTTGATGATGGATAAGATAATCGCTGAACTGGAAAAGCTTTGACCTTTATCGACCACGGTCCATCGAACTACTCAACTCTTCGCTTTGGTGAACGTACAGTCCTTCACCTTGATGTGCGGTACGAAGGTCGGTGTACTAACTTCCCACCACTGGATCTGCCGTACATCCTTGCCTATACCGGTGATGTCACCACACATCTTGAGCAGATCTCCCTTCAGTCTCAGGTTCCTGACGGGCCGCTTTACCTCTCCGTCTTGGATAAGGAAGGCCGCGTCCCTGGGTACGGTTGAGAACTTTCCCTCCCTCATGTTGGTGAATCTGGTGTACCAGTTGGATGTCATGTATATGGTGGGTCTTTTCGATGAAGATATCATCTCGTTTAGAGTGAACGTACCTGGTTCGAAGACGTAATTGGACGGACCCACCAGTAGGGTCCTTGGGTCGTCATCGGAACCGGTCATACCCAATTGACCCAAGACTGAGTTGGATGTGGTCGTCGGCCTTATCCAGAACTTCAATTTTATCCAGTTCAGTAGTTTCCACAGCTTTGCGGTGGATGTGTTGTGAAGCAGGTTGCTGAATACCCCCTCATCTATCAGAGGGGTCCGCTTAGACGGAGTACCTTCATCGTCGAAGGGCCTGCTGTTCATACCGTCGTTGACCAAGGGATCGTCTCTGACAGACAGTGAATCCGGCCCTATCTGTTCGTCCATCTTTCCCTTCAAACAGCTCATCCCTCCCAGCATCATTATCGGGTTGGCGCTGCTCAGTAGGGTGCCGAATATATTTCCCGCCACGGTGGGGCTCATTATGAGGTCGTATCTGCCGCCTTTTTCCTCTTTACCACCTGCACTCCTTTTCGCTAACCTTCCGGCACGGCTTCCGGCGTCCATCATCTTTTTATCTATATCTTTTAAGTTCCTGGTGACAACCAGGCTCTGTCCGCTGCTGTTATCGTCGTGGAAAGACCGGACTGTGGCTCTGCAGTAAGAGGTCCTGTAAACCCCTCCGTTCCCGTGACTGGTCAGTAATCCTTTGTTGGTCTTACCGAAGTACAGCACACCGGACACCTTCTTTGCACCGGCCTCATGGGACGCTGAGATGGTGTCATCTACGATGCATGGTGCTTCCTCGGGCATCTCGTCTATACGTTCATCATAGAGTCCCTTCAACGACGGATAGGTGGAGTGTGATGCGCTGTCCATACCCCAGTATAGCTTGCTTTTAGGTAGAGATCTTAGGACACGGACCTCCCTCGGTATCTGTGTTTTTATCTTTTTAGGAGTGGGATCGTGTATGGTCAGCGTGTTGATCTTTTTACCTAAGGAGAGTGGATGACCGCTGGTGAGGAAGATATCCAGGTAGTTTCGTTTCCACCTCTTCGCTATATCCGTTTGGGAGTTGGAGAACCTTATCTGATGCTCCTCTTCTTCGATGAGCTGTGCGATGACTTCTTTGGCACCTTGGCCCAGTGCGGTATCGACAGCCATCTTCATCAGTTCTTCGTCGGTCATCCTACCACCACCTTCCTCAACCTCACGTGTGGACCGCCCACGGATACCGGTATGGGCTGCATGGGATCGCTCTTCCCACAGGGTGCCATCCTGGACTCGTACTCCTTGGAGACCGCATCGACGTTCCTCAATATACCATAGGTCGTGAGTTCCAGCACCGGACGTCTCACCATCGTATCGGTGACCTCTCCGTTCTTTATCAGGTACGCTTCCAGTCCTACGTATTTACTGTGGAACCTCCTGTCGTCTATGTTCCACTCCGTGAAACTGTTCAATAGTATACCGTTCTTGACGTCCTCTATGAGTTCTTCTTTGGTGTGATCGCCAGGTTCGAAGAAAGTGTTGGACATCCTGGGTATCGGTTCCCGGCTGTATGAAGTGCTCCTTGCCGATGCGTTGGACTTCTTGTCGAACCTGTAGGCGCACTCCCTGTTCAGCAGCAGTTCGTTCAACCTTCCGTTCTTTATCAGATAGCGTGGTCTTGCCTTGACACATTCCTCGTCGTATCTGTAGTATCCCGGACTCCCCTTCAAGGTGGGATCATCGATTATGGTGACTTCCTCGTTACCGATCTGCGGGTTCTCATCGAGTATGTCGCTGTAGAACGACTCGCCGGCTTGTGCCGCTTCCCTGCCCAAGATCCGGTCGCCCTCGCTGGGATGACCCACGTTCTCATGTGCCATTATCCCGGATACTTCTCCCGCAACCACCACGTCCATGGGTCTGTTGAAGGTGTGATCCTTAGCGTAACTGACCGTTTTGTAGAGGCTTTCCCCCTGCCCCGTCAATTCAGACATGATGTTCTCTTCCTTCAACCATTCCCAACCGGACGAGCTGCCTAACGTCACCATCTTCTGCTCTTTTCTATCCTTGTATCTGGCATTCATGACGGTCATTATGGATATAAGTGACGTGTTTGCCCGGACGCGTGATCCGTGGGAGGTGGTCGTGTACTTATCCGCTGTGTTCATATTCATGAAGAGTATCCTGTTCTTGATGGTTCTCTTACCCGCCCTCTTTATGGACTTGTCCAGCTCCTTGATATAGTTCCGCTTCTCATCCTCCGGAACATCGGCGAAGGGCCGCTTCACCGGGACCGACCACTTGGTACGCACGGTCTTTTCATCGGATAATCGTATGGGTGTACCCCTCCTGCTGAGCTTTGCCATACCGACGACGGAGTCGATGGTATCCTCAACGGCTTTTCTGTTGACACTATTGGTGGATCCAAAACCCATGCAGCCGTCAACCAGCACTCGGATACCGATGCCCCGGCTCTCCTTCTTTTGGATCCCCAAGAACTTGCCGTTCCTGGTGATATAGTTATCATCCTTCGATCTTATGTACCTCGCTTCCACGTAATCGGCACCGAGAGAATCTCCGTACTCTACCGCATGATCAGCAACATCTTTTCCGTCCATCTGATACGACCTCAGTCGATGATATGATGTAAGTAATATATCTGTTTGTTGCAAATTTGTACACCCACATGTGTGACCAATGCTTATATTTGTCGTATCGTTTTAAGATATCACTTTGAGGCGTAAAGATGAAGAGGAGAACAAAAGTAAAGTTTAGATTATTAAATGAAAAAAAGTGGTGTTCATTCCCTTATAGATTCTCTAACGACTCCATGATTATCTCGGAAAGAGCCAGTCCTACACCTTTGACCTCTAATAGATCATCTCTTGTAGCCCCTTTCAGATCATCGATAGAATGGTATCCTTTTTGATAAAGTGCTTCGGCAGTAGAGGGTGATATACCTATTTTAAGAGAGATCTTTTCTATCTGCTCTTCCTCATTCGTTTTTTCAGGTACAGGAGGAATCGGATGTTCAACTGTATCTTCCAATCCTCTTGACTCTGTCTTCTCTATCTCATACTCAGCTTCAGTTTCTTCATCATCTTCAAAATTTTCATCATCTTCAAAAAGCCGTCCTTTTGATTTGATAGAATCTAAGCTAACCTTTTTCTTAACGATGCCCTTTTTTTTGTTTGGAAAAATATCCTCTATATCGAAACTAGGGATCGTTCGACGTATTTCCCAGAACATATCTCTATCATAATCAAAACGTTCTGTCATTCTATTTTTTATCTTTGAACGATCCGTATTTAAATTCAATTCTTTTCCTTGAGATCTTTCTTTATGGATCATTTTAGGCCCACTGCCTGCCATAAGCAATTTTCCATGTGTGATCCCTTCAGGGGCCCATATAACATTATCGTTGATTTCAACTCTATCACCTAGTTCGATGCGATCGTGGGTCAATACATCATGACAAAGAACTGAATCCCCGAGATTTATTTTGCCATCTACAGAGATCACGAAACCTTTCACATTTGAGTTCTTTCCTATGTTGATATCACCTCGACCAAAAACATGTCCCTCTATGATCGAATTCTTACCTATCCTGATATTTGAACCAACGATAGACATATGATCTGACCCACTACTTTCTAAATACATATTTCTACCTATATTTATATCACCCATACTGAGTATACTTCCTGTAATTTTAAAATCATCTTCGATAGTGACGCGATCTTCACCAAAAACATCTCCAATTATCTCGCACTCATCTTTGATCTTCAACTTCTTTCCGAATAAACCTCCTTTAATCTTCGAGTTCTTGCAGATCGTTATTTTTCTATCCAACTCCCCAGGATTTTCAGGGTAGATAGGCAGACTGTATGTTGTCCCCTCATTCACTATAACTTCCTCACGAGATATTTCAACGGGAACCTTATCTCTTTGCAAGTTTTTTCACCCCCATTTTACAGATCATCCTGTTTAGTAAAGTAGGTTTGTAAATATCATAGTAAGCTGAACTGTTTATACCTTCTATCAAATTCTTGTCGATATCTTCTGATAATACTTCATCAAAAGTTTGGTTAAACCATTTTTCATCCATATTCAAAATATAATACATCGGAATGAGCATACCGTTGTCGTTTATTTGAGATAATCCATATACTTTACTATATTTCACTCCATCAACATGATAATCTATCTTCCAGAATGGTATATGACAAACGATTTCTTGATTGATGCTGAAACCAGTTTTCTCATATGATCGACTGAATGAGTTGCATTTACCTATGATCTCCTCAAATTCGTTATCTATCCTTATCTTATTTTCAGCAAAGAAATCTATTCGGTCTTGGATAGGTGCTCGGTGGCGTTCTATTTCTTCGAATAACATCCGTTCTATTTCAGACACCATATTATCATAATTTTCCTCCAAATCCTGTAATCGAATAAGGTGTCGGCGGACATCTTTACTATCTTCCCGAAGGAGACTTTCAACTTCTAAAACCTTCTTCTGACTAGATTTCAACACGTGTAATAATTTTTCTCGCAAGTCTATGATACGTTCATTTATATTGTATTTATTTGGTATCCCCTCCAGCGAATTTGCATTTTGCTGAGCGTACCCCATGACCATATATATTTTATCATTCAACTTTTCATAATACTGACGATCGACTCTTTTTACTTCCTTTCGTAGCGCTCTTAAGATCTTCTCGGAGTCTATGATCATATCGATCATTATTTCTTCAGCACCATATATTGACTCTTTAACATCTTCATAGATCTTTTGAAGTTTCTTTTTCTTTTTTAGTTGATCTCCGATCTCATATTCTATCTCTTCGATGGTCTGATCGCATAAAGTCGTTATGTAAATTTTGTTGAACCGTAAATGCTCCTCAGCCTGCTTGATCTCCATTTCAACTATCCTTTCTAATAGTTTGATATCATTCTTCAAATCCTCTTCTAATACGCTTGTGACGGGGTCAAAAATATTGTTAAGTCCTTGGGAATCCTGTAAAAATTTCACCATGTTGATGATGGCATGGTCTGTTTCCTCTTCAAGCATCTCGGCTAGATGTTTAACATAAGTATATAATCTATAATTTATGAAGTCCTCGCATTCTTTAACATATTCTATAGTATCGTGGGAATGATCTAAATGTTTTGATATATCATCACGTAAATCCTTCATCTTTTTTATATCTGCGTCCTGTACCTCCATGGTCTTATCGCTAGGAGGCTTTTCAAAGATGGAATAGTTCAATATATACCCAAAGATAGGCTCTGGGACGATATTAGAAGTGATAGATAAATTATTGCGGAAATCTTGCAAACGTGTAATATTGGATCTGGCTTTAACCTCCTTTTCAAAACTAGATAGATCTTCAGGCAAATTTTTTAAAACCCCGTTCATCAGAGTTTTATCTACATCATCAAATGATGCGCTGTGTGGTTCGATACCTTTCATCAAATCGAAAGCAAAAGAACCTTTATAATTGTCTG
>PUPH01000159.1 GCA_003553085.1 Thermoplasmata archaeon | reverse complement strand
TTTTACCCATATATTCATCTCGTTCCTTGTGTGCCTTCTGTGCGACATGTGGTGCGAATCTCGACAGCCTATCAAGCACACCGCTCACGAGATCATCGTGTTCCTCCATCTCCTCTATGCTCTCCCTCCTCTTCTCATCCGAGAAAGTCAACATGGCAGATTTTAGGTACCAAAACATCTTCAATTTTTCCTGAGGTGACATGCCTTTGAAGGCACGTCCAAGGGTGAGGGATATGTCCCGGTCTATGAATTCGACCTCTACATCAAGTCCATCTACAAAAGGTACCAGGTTGGCGATGCTCCTTTCAGCCGTTAGCCCTTTGAACCTTCTGAGGTTCTCCCGCAGAGCCTCTGTGAACGCCTGATATATGAGGACCCCTGTTTTCCCCTCCTTGTAAGAGGGCAGCAGGGGCTTATCTTCCCAATCATCCTGGCCCATGGCTTCGAACCGCTTGTCGCAGAGAGCGAAAGCGACCGTGTCTGGGTTATACTCTCCGATCATCCTTAAAAGATCGTGCTCGAACAGATCCCCATCCAGAAAATCCAATCCTACGAGAACGATGTCTTCGCTGAATTTCTCTATTCTTGGGGAGGACATGATGATTTTACCATATACTCCGGTTAATTAATGTTTTCTGAGGACTGCTTCAGGAAAATATTTATCATCCATAGGGTCTTTTAGTGTTCTGAGTGACCGAATATGCCGATAGATTCAGACAGATGCCACTTTTGTGGTAATTGGACAAAAGAACACACAAAGATAGGCGATCGTGCCATATGTGTTGAATGTTTTGAAGACCTTGTTTCAAAGATAAGAGAAGCACTATGAGCCTTGGTTTAAAAATAAAATATGCCGGATGTGGCCTATAATGGATCCGATCATACAGATAAAAGATCTTACCAAACGATATGGGGATTTAGCAGCAGTAGACGGTATAACTATAGACATCAAGAAAGGAGAGATATTTGCCTTCTTAGGGCCCAACGGCGCTGGTAAGACAACAACAGTAGAGATATGCGAGGGGATCAGAAAACCCACATCAGGCACGGTCCATATATTTGGAGATGGATTCACTCCTAGATCATCAGATATCCGTGAGCGTATAGGCGTTCTACCGCAAGAATATCGTTCTTTCGAGAGGTTGACGGTAAGGGAGACGTTGAAGTATTTCCAGTCTTTCTATAAACGTAGCAGGGATATAGATCAGATAATCAAGTTGATGGAACTTGAGGATAAGAAAAACGAACTGTATATGACTCTATCAGGCGGTCTGAAACAGAGGGTGGGAGTCGCCATGGCGCTGGTGAACGACCCCGACTTAATATTTCTCGACGAGCCGACTACCGGCCTCGATCCACGGGCACGGAGGGGTGTATGGAGAGCTATCAAAAGTTTGAAGGGTGAAGGTAAAACAATCTTCCTAACGACCCATTACATGGAGGAGGCCGAGTACCTCGCCGATAGGGTCGCCATAATAAATCACGGCAGGATAATCACCGAGGGAAGTCCCGATCAACTGGTGGCCAGGTTCGGTGATGGATATACAGTCACCCTTCACGGCTGCGACGTTCAACGGGTGGCATCGTTTGTACCCGATCCCGACGTCTATTCGGGTAATACCATCAGGTTCAAGATAGAAGATCCCAACACAATCTCTTCAATATTATCGAAGATAAGTGAGGTGGGATTGACCTTCGAAAACATGGAGGTCAGAAGAGCGAACCTTGAAGAGGTGTTCCTAAATCTCACCGGCGAAACACTTGAAGGAGATGGTGCCGCATGAAGCCCAAAGCGATCTTTGTAGACTTCATGGCCAACATAAGGATGTGGTACCGTTCAAAGGGTACGGTCTTCTGGGCCATCGCTTTCCCGGTACTCCTGATGCTGATATTCGGCGCTATATACCAGGGGCAGGACGACATCACGGTGAACCTTTACGTGCAGGACATGGATGGAACCGAAACGTCTGAAGAGTTCATCTCTTCTTTGGGCGAGCGCCTAAATATTCAAAGGATACCTCAAGACGAGGATTTCCACGATTATGTTTCCGACAACAACATCCGGGCCGCCCTGGTCGTGACTCAAGGCTTCGAAGAAACCGTATGGAGGGCCTCCGCAGGAGAAAACGCCTCCATCCCCCTGACCCTTTCCTTGGATCCGACAAGAGAATCGGTCAACGGTATAATAAGAGGGGTCGTGATGGGTACCATGGAAGGGTGGAACAAGGACATAACCGGCGGATGGGATGTCTTGGAATATAACGAAGAATCCATCACCGCCGAGGAGTTCAAGTTCATCGACTTCTTCATGCCCGGGGTGATCGGTATAACCGTGATGACCTCCTCGATATACGGCACCATCTTCAGGAACACCAAATACCGTAAATGGGGAATCCTTCGGAAACTCTCTACCACTCCTTTCACCCGATGGGAGTATCTGATATCCAAGATGCTTTTCATGACCTTCATATCCTTCGTATCAACCTTCCTGATAATTCTCGTCGGAGTGCTTGTTTGGGACATCGGCGTGAGCATCAACGCCTACCTGTTCGTCATCGTCACATCGGCGGCCTTCGCCTTCTCTGGCATGGGGATGCTCATATCGAGGTTCGTCAACGAGGAGGAGACCGCTGACTCCGCCGCAGGAGCGGTAACGTTCCCTCAGATGTTCCTGGCCGGCACCTTCTTCCCATTGGAGGTCATGCCGGGATACCTCCAAAGTTTTGCCAGGGTACTTCCGCTCTACTATGTGAACGAAGGGCTAAGGGACGCCATGATCTATGAAAATTGGTCCAGCGC
>PUPH01000150.1 GCA_003553085.1 Thermoplasmata archaeon | reverse complement strand
CTTTCCTTGACCATACCGAGTACTTCTTCTACCTGTTCCTGGGAAACATCTTCGATCTCGGGAACATCCCTGCTGTAACAGGTGAGTGCCGCCAGGGTGGCCAGTTTATCCGGGTCCGGGGTATGTGCCAATAATGTTACCTTCATATGATCCACCTCAGAACAGCCCTGTTATCCTCCCGTCTTCATCCACATCTATGTCCAGTGCCGCGGGTCGCGATGGTAAGCCGGGCATGGTCGTTATGTCTCCTGCCATGGGTATAAGAAAACCGGCTCCGGCGCTTACACGCACTTCCCTTACCTTGAGCTCGAACCCCGAGGGCCTTCCGATGAGCTTCCTGTCGTCGGATAGGGATGAATGTGTCTTCACCATACATATCGGTAGATCACCGAGTTCGTTACGCTCTATCCTACGCAGGTCCCTGCTGGCCTTCTGGGTGTAAACGACGTCTTTTGCACCGTATATCTTCGTTGCGATATCGTATATCTTGTCCCTGGGATCTTCCTTTAAAGAGTAAAGCGGGCTGAATCTACCGGTATCTTTCTCGCAGACCTTCACAACTTCATCGGCCAGTTCCAATCCTCCTTCACCCCCCTTCTGGTGTACATCAACGACCGCATAGGGGACCTGTATGTTATCGCAGAGTTCCTCCAGGTAACGGATCTCCTTATCGGTATCGGATGGGAATCTGTTGATGGCTACTATGACCGGGAGCCCGAACATCTGAACGTTCTCCAGGTGTTTGGAAAGGTTCGCTAGACCTTTCTTCATCGCTCCAAGATCTTCCTTTTTCAGATCCTTGGCTCCTCCCTGCCGCTTGAGAGCTCTAACCGTTGCCACCATCACCACGGCATCGGGAGAGAAGTTACCCTCTCTGCAGACGATATCGAAGAACTTCTCAGCACCCAGATCTGAGCCGAATCCAGCCTCTGTGATGAAATAATCCGCCAGTGATAAGCCAACTTTTGTAGAAATCAGGCTGCTGGTACCATGGGCTATGTTGGCGAAGGGGCCGCCGTGTATGAAAGCCGGTCCTCCCTCGATGGTCTGTACCAAATTGGGTTTTATGGCGTGCTTCATCAGAGCGCCCATGGCCCCGACCCCACCTATATGGGATGCGGTGATGGGTTCGTTTTTGAATGTATAACCTATTATCATCCTCGAAAGGCGTTCTTTCAGGTCGGTGAGTCCGTTGGCCAAACACAGTATAGCCATGACCTCGGAGCTTGCCGTTATACCGAAAGAGTTCTCCATGGGCATGCCGTGTGCCTTACCGCCCAGTCCTACTACTGTAGTCCTCAGGGCCCTATCGTTCATATCCACCACCCTGGGCCAAACCACACGTCTAGGATCGATGTTCAGTTCGTTCCCCCTGTGAAGGTGGTTGTTTATCATGGCGGACAGTAGATTGTGTGCGGTACCGATGGCATGAAGGTCTCCGGTGAAGTGAAGGTTGATATCTTCCATGGGCAGTACCTGTGAGTAACCTCCACCGGCGGCACCACCTTTGATGCCCATGGTGGGTCCTATGGAAGGCTCTCTTACACCCAACAGTGTTTTCTCACCCTTTCTCCAAAGAGCCTGAGCGAGTCCTATGGTCACCGTGGTCTTACCCTCTCCGCCTCTGGTGGGTGTCATCGTGGTGACCAGTACTAGTTTACCGTTACCTCCATCCCTATATCTACGGATCGTGTCCATGGATAGTTTTGCTTTGTAGTTACCTCTAGGTTCTATATCATCCTCCGAAAGACCGATCTTCGAGGCTATATCTACCATGGGTTCCAGTTCCGCTTCCTGAGCTATCTCCACATCGGACTTCATGGCTTCATGTAATAGGGGAGTAGGTTAAAATCGTTATGGCCGTGATATTCCGCTTCAGTACTCGTACCCTTTCATCTCTTCTTCCGATACATCCACACCGCACCCCAGGGCTATACGGTTGACGAAGTTGAAGTAACCCGTTACCAACACTATGTTCAGTATGTCCTCGTCGGAGAATCCTGCAGACCTGAGGGTCTGTACATCTTCTTCCTCCATGGAATCGGGTAGTTCAGTGAGTTTCTTCGCGTAGTCAACCATCAACGAGTGCTCTTTACTGAGCTCCACTTCGGTATGATCTTCGGCCAATTGCATCACCTTAGCTTCGTCCCTCCAGTAGTGATCCAGTGCTTCGGCATGGTGTTTTGTACAGTACTCGCATCCGTTGGCGGCGGAAACTACTACGGCGATCATCTCTCCCTCTTCACGGGTCAAACTGGAATCTTTGAACATCACCGAAAGGTAAAGATCCATGTGAGCTCTCATGGCCCCTGGATTCAAGCTGTGTACTTTCATTATGTTGGATACCTTACCCCTCTTACCTGCGATCCTACCGTATATCTTTTTGAGGGCACCCTCTGCATCTTCTTCGTCAATCTCACTTATCCAAGACATGATGTTTGTAGTGAATATGTCTTATTTAATAATCATCCTAATGATGCATTAAAAAGTGGTAGGATCTAAAGAGCTTTGAGGACCGATCGTATCTTGGCACTTTGGAAATCTTCTGTACCCTCTGAGTTACTGATAAATGATAATGCTGGTTAGCACCATCCTATATCCGGTTATATGAGAAAGCAGACTCAGTAGAAGAATACGTCGCTTGAGATATAAAAGGTATTGACTAATAGATATGTGTTGGCGGATGGGGCCGAATAATAACCAAACTTTATCGGTGGTTATAGAGCACCTTATCGGTTAAGTGGTATTGAACAAAAGGAAGTGCTTGTCAAAGACCCAAAGGTATCCTGAAACATGATGTATTGTAAGATAT
>PUPH01000067.1 GCA_003553085.1 Thermoplasmata archaeon | reverse complement strand
CCCTTGGGGGCTTCGACCTTTGACTCTAGGATATCCTTGAGAATCTGGTCTTTACTGACTCCTTCTAACTCCGCATCCACCGTGAGGATCAGACGATGAGGGAGCACTTTTTTGGCCACATCTTTAACATCATCGGGTATCACATATCCCCGACCATTCAGTAAAGCGTAGGCCTTGGAAGCGTAAAGGAGCTGTTCAGCCGCTCTGGGACTGGCTCCCAAACTCAGTTCTTCGGTCACCCGCGTTTCCAGAACTATGTTCCTTATGTATTTAAGTATGTCAGATGATGTGTAAACTGACTTGTGCAGTCCTTGGATGTTATCCCGCAATGAACCACCGATCCTCCTTACATCATACCCATTTTCACGATTTTTTAGCTCTAACAAGTCCAATTCCTGCGCCGCTGAAAGATACATCATGTTCGATTTTATCATGAACCTGTCGAGCTGGGCTTCTGGAAGTGGATAAACCCCTTCTGTTTCAATGGGGTTTCTGGTCGCTACAACGAAAAACGGTTCCTTCAATGGAAGTGTGTTTCCTTCGATAGTCACCTGCTTCTCCTGCATGGCCTCTATCAGGGCAGACTGGGTCTTGGGAGGTGCACGATTGATCTCATCTGCCATGAGTACGTTGGTGAAAACGGGACCCTTTCTCAACTCGAATTCGCCCGTTTTGGTGTTGAAGTAATAATGACCGGTTATGTCGGCAGGGAGCATATCTTGTGTGAACTGTATACGACTATGATCCATACCTATAACTTTGGTGAATTCCTTGATCAGTGTGGTCTTTGCTATACCCGGAACCCCTTCCAGTAGAAGATGACCTCCAGTCATAAGACAGATCAAGAAGTCGTCTAAAACCTCTTCGTACCCGACTACGACCTTGCCGATCTCCGATTTGATGGCTTTGAACTGCTTCTTATAATCATTTCCGTTCATTTGAAAACCTTTCGTATATCATCCTGAGCTTTCGTTCATCCCAATCGGGATTTTTATTTAATACTTTTTCCACCACTTCGTCCGGCTCATCTTTTTGAAGATACCGTAAAGGAAGGGTGAGCAATCTCTTCCAATCATATCCTAAAAATAACGCGGTGGTCACTGTGAGCCCAGCCAGGACCAACATGTATACACCGGTCTCAGATGGTGGTTGGTAGTTATAGACCATGGAGTAGATGATGTTCATACTCCTGTGGCTCTCGTCGAATATGACTCGATCTCTTTCATGAGATAGATAGTCCATCAGATTTTCCATAAAAACCCTGTTATCCCGCTTATCGAGCATCGAATTGATAAGAACACTGGGGTCAGAGAGCAGTATGAGTTCTCCGTCACCGTAAGATTCCACACTGAGGATCGGGTGACTCCTTTTAGCACCATCTTCGAGCCATGAGGCCGAACTGCTGTTGGCCAACACCCTTGCATCCTGGTCGGGTCGGAGTGCCGTGGGGTGATTCAGCATTAGCATATCCACACCCTCGGTTATCTGATGTTCCCGTATGTCGTATATCACGGGAAAGTGGGGGCTCTTCTCGAAAGAAAGATCCATCAACGACCGTCCGTGGAAAGATGATGTCGTATTCAACCGCTCCAGCAAGGTGTTCCCAGAGCCGGTGTCATCGGCGATCAGGACCCGTCCACCCCTATCCATGAAGTCGTGTACGTAGGATGCCTCCGCACCTCCGAAGGGTTTGTCCGGACCTATGAAAACCAAAGAGGTAGTACGGGGATCCGCTTCATAGGAGGTTAGATCCCTCTGGACCACCTCCATCTCACCGCCATCTGCCAGTTCCAGGTTGGGTACGAAACTACCGGTACGGTAGGTCCTTACCGCCAAAGAACTGCAGCCGTTCCACCCTGTGTTGTATATACTGAAATCGGCACTGGTGGTCACCACTGGCGCGACCATAGAAAGAAAGAATATCAAGGCGATCACCGATACCACCGATAGGTAGATCGCGAACCGTTTTACCTTTTCCTTCATGAGAAACACACACCCCATATCCTTGACATGGATCGGTTATATCTATCGAACTCCTGAGCATCTAGGTCCATGTTGGTGAACGAAGCTTTCTCGAATACCTGTGTGACGGTGTCGAAATGTTTAGCTAGCCCGTATAGCTTCACCATGTCCTCTTTAACTTCTCTGTGCGTCTTACCAGGGGCTACGTTGATCACGTTCCTAGAATCTATCTCCCGCATCAGGTCTCCGTAGGACTTGAGTACGTCATCTTTCCTATCTACATGCACGGGCTTGCTCTTTTTGGTCAACTCTACCCGGGATCCGCTATCGGTGATAGTGTCCATGACATCTTCTTTTTTACTCTTTAATACGTATGTAAGGGCTACTAAAGACAAAACTACTAAGACGAAGAACAGCAGGATCCTATCGTCGTCGATTGTGGTAGTCAGTAACCCATCATCGTCACCATTTCCATCGTCCACGCCGTTTTCATCGTCATCCGGGATGTCATCGATGGGGTCCGTACCCAAATATGCTCCTTCTTCGGTTACCAATAGGTAAAGGATGGGGGAAGTACAGGCACGGTATCGCTGTCCCCCGGGGAAACGTGTGTGGACCGCATGATGACCCATGGGGAGGTCATCCAAGGTCAGATCGAAGGTGTAACTACCGTTGGCATGGGTAGTGGTGTTCACGAACATATCGCCATCGAACTGCAGTAGAACTGTTTCGTTTTGCAGCCCTAGATCACTGGATGAGTTGAAGAGTGTTCCATAGAAGGATATGTTATCATCAAAGACTGAACCTTCCAGCGTGATATGGGTGGGGATACTGATCTCGAAGGATACCGTTGTCGAACT